>JAQBZV010000057.1 GCA_027728145.1 Actinomycetota bacterium
CTAAGTCATAGGTGGTGCGCATGCGAATGCGCTGCGCTTCGAGCAGCTTGCCCTGGTTCTCGAGCTCGGCCACCCGCTCCTCAAGCTCCGCGCGGATCGTGACTACCGCTCGCTTCATGGTCTCCGGCGAGGCGGCATAGTGTGTGGCCGGGAAGACACTGATGGTCTCCTCACTCGAAAGGGTGTCTCCGGTTATGGGGTGCAGGTAGCTCAACGATTCAATTTCGTCGCCAAACATTTCGATTCGAACGGCGAGCTCTTCATAGACCGGAATGATTTCTATGGTGTCGCCTCGGACCCGAAAAGTCCCCCGCTCAAAAGCGATGTCGTTGCGCTCGTACTGCATCTGCACAAAGGCTTTGACGAGGTGCTCGCGGGAGACGTTCTGGCCCACCTGAAGGGCGACCATTGCTTGAAAGTAGTCCTCCGGTGCTCCTAGCCCATAGATACACGAGACGGTGGAGACCACAACGACGTCTCGTCGGCTGAGCAGCGAATTCGTCGTGGAGTGGCGAAGCCTCTCGACTTCAGCGTTGACCGAACTGTCTTTCTCGATGAAAGTATCTGTTTGAGGAACATAGGCCTCGGGTTGGTAATAGTCGTAGTAGGAGACGAAATATTCAACTGCATTGTGGGGCAGCATGTCCCGCAACTCGGTTGCAAGCTGCGCGGCGAGTGTTTTGTTGTGAGCAAGAACAAGGGCAGGGCGTTGCAGTCGCTCAATCAACCATGCCGTCGTTGCCGATTTGCCGGTTCCCGTGGCACCCAGCAGCACCACGTCGGATTCACCCGCGAGGATGCGGCTCTCCAGTTGGTCGAGAGCCTTTGGCTGGTCCCCACTGGGGGTGTAGTCCGAGACAACCTCGAATGGCCTGAAAGCTCGTGTTGGCTCCATGGGACGAGTTTAGGAGCTGACTCGAGGAAAGCGCCGGGAGAGCTCTGAGAGCCGATTTGGCCATAAATCCTGGAGTTCATGGAAGAGCTCGTGGGCTGCACGCTCGGTTTGTTCGAGGCTTCCTGAGCAGTCCACTACCGAATCGGCCATAGCTAAGCGCGCTTCATCGGACACCTGGGAGTCGACTCGCGCGCGCGCTTCATCGTCGGAGAAACCGCGGTGCTCCTTGAGTCGAGCGAGTCGCTCTTCCTTCGGAGCATGCACGACAATCACGGCATCGAATTCTGATGCGGAGCGCGCCTCTGCGAGCAGTGGTACAGCGTAGACAACGACAGCGTCCGGCGATTCTGCTGCGAGTGCGGCCACCTCTAGGTCGTAGAGCTCTTTGACCCTCGGGTGGACAATGGCGTTCAGAGCAGCCCTTGCCTCAGAATCCTGGAACACCACCCTCCCCAGTGCCTCCCGGTCGAGGGAACCGGTCGCGTCAAAAACCCCGGCCCCAAACCTTTCACCAATTTTCTGAAGAGCGGGCGATCCGGGTGCGACCGCCGCACGCGCCAAAATGTCCGCATCAATGACTCGAGCGCCCCGTGCCGAGAGAACGTCAGTCACGGTGGACTTTCCCGCGGCAACTCCCCCGGTGAGGGCGACGATGGTCATTACGCTCCCCTAGAAAACAAACGTGAGCCCACCACTGGAGGGGCCGCGCTCACGATCAATGATTAGTCCTCGTCGCCGACGAGTTTGTCGCGAAGAGCGGTCAACGCTTCATCGTCTGACAAGGTTCCAGCCTGCTCCTCTGGGGCTGGAGCTGCGGCAACGGAGTCCTCGGCTTCTCCCTCAGGGTGCTCGATTGGCTCGATCACAATGGACGCCATGTGAGCCACCTGGGCCTTGTGAGACTCCCAGCGAGCTTGTACGTCGGCATACTGCTGCTCCCACACCTTGCGCTGGTCATCGAAGCCCTCACGCCACTCACCAGTTTCAACGTTGAAGCCCTCGGGGTAAGCGTAGGCTCCCTTGGCGTCATATTCGGTGGGCATTCCATAGAGTGCCGGATCGAACTCAGTGCCCTCGGGGTCCACCCCTTCATTGGCCTGTTTGATGGAAAGGGAGATGCGACGGCGCTCGAGGTCGATGTCAATAATCTTGACGAACACCTGGTCGCTCGTAGAAACCACCTGTTCCGCGAGCTCGATGTGCTTCTCCGAGAGCTCAGAGATATGAACAAGGCCCTCAATGCCATCTGCGACTCGGACAAAGGCACCAAAGGGCACGAGCTTAGTGACGGCTCCCGGTGCAATCTGGCCGATGGCGTGAGTGCGAGCGAAGATCTGCCAGGGGTCTTCCTGGGTGGCCTTGAGTGACAGCGACACCCGCTCTCGGTCCATGTCGACCTCGAGAACTTCGACCGTGACTTCCTGTCCGACCTCCACCACTTCACTGGCGTGCTCGATGTGCTTCCAGCTGAGTTCGGAAACGTGCACAAGACCGTCCACACCGCCGAGATCGACAAACGCACCGAAGTTGACGATGGAGGACACAACTCCCTTACGAACCTGGCCTTTGGCGAGGTTCTCCAGGAAGGACGAGCGGTTCTCACTCTGGCTTGCTTCGAGGAGCGCGCGACGCGACAGAACCACGTTGTTGCGGTTCTTGTCGAGCTCCAGAATCTTCGCCTCCACCTCTTGCCCGAGGTATGGGGACAGATCGCGGACGCGGCGAAGTTCGATTAGGGAGGCAGGAAGGAATCCGCGCAGACCAATGTCCACGATCAATCCACCCTTGACGACCTCAATCACCATGCCGGTAACAACGCCATCGGTTTCTTTGATCTTCTCGACATCTCCCCACGCGCGCTCGTACTGGGCGCGCTTCTTGGAAAGAATCAAGCGACCCTCTTTGTCCTCTTTCTGCAGGACAAGCGCTTCGATGGCGTCACCGACAGAAACAACCTCTGAGGGGTTTACGTCGTGTTTGATAGAAAGTTCGCGGGAGGGAATCACGCCCTCTGTTTTGTAGCCAACGTCGAGGAGTACCTCGTCGCGGTCAATTTTCACGACAGTACCCTCGATCAGGTCTCCGTCGTTGAAGAACTTGAGTGTTTTCTCGACCTCTGCCAAGAAATCATCGGCGCTGCCGATGTCGTTGATTGCGATTTGCTTCGGACCGGCGGTCGTCTTAGATGTCATAGATTTAGGGGCAATGGGTTTCTACTCGGGCTCCCTGCGTGAGCAGGTCGCGTGCGGACACGATAAATCGCCCGGTTGGGCGACCCCCCAGTGTATCTCCAGCCCTATCCGTTGCACAAACCCTAGTGCGCGGCCTCGTCCCAGTTGGCTCCCCAGCCCAGCTGAACGTCCAATGGCACAAGAAGAGTTGCCGCTCCCCCCATTCGGGAGACCACAATCGATTCGAGTGCTTCCCGCTCCCCCTCAAACACCTCAAATACCAACTCATCATGGACCTGCAAGACCATCCGTGACCGCATGCCAGCGGCTGCGATATCTGCCGCAATATCACGCATAGCAATCTTGATAATGTCCGCCGCTGTGCCTTGAATGGGGGCGTTCAAGGCCTGTCGCTCGGCCGCTTCTCGCACGATCCGGTTGGGTGAGGCAAGGTCAGGGAACGGGCGCCGGCGACCGAACAGGGTTTCGGTGAAACCATCGTGTGAGGCCTTCGTCACAACTGTCCGGAGGTAGTCGCGCACATTCCCGAACCGCCGGAAGTACTCGGACATGAGCTCCTTCGCTTCGCCGGGGCTGATTGCGAGCTGTTGCGCCAGGCCATAAGCCGACAGGCCGTATGCAAGGCCGTAACTCATGGCTTTGACTTTGGTGCGCATAAGAGCCGTCACGTCCTCGGGTGAACAGTCGAAAATGCGCGCACCGACGAACCTGTGCAGGTCTTCGCCGCCCTGGAAAGCTTCAATAAGGCCGGCATCTTCCGACAAATGCGCCATGATACGCATCTCGATTTGCGAGTAATCGGCGGTGAGCAGACCGTCAGCATTGGGCGACGCCACGAACGTTGACCGAATCTGGTGTCCAACCTCTGTGCGGACAGGGATGTTCTGGAGGTTGGGCTCTGACGACGACAGTCGACCGGTGCTGGTTCCCGTTTGGTCAAAGGTGGTGTGAATGCGCCCGTCCTCAGCGACGGAGGAGATCAAACCCTCCACAATTTGGTGGAGTTTTGTGGTGTCTCGATGGGCCAACAATGCGTCCAGGAAGGGGTGCGGGTTCGACACCTGAAGCTCCTGGAGAGCCTTGGCGTCCGTGGTGTAACCGGTTTTTGTCGCCCGGGTTTTCGGCATTTGAAGGTCTTCGAACAACACCGTCTGTAGTTGTTTGGGAGAGCCGAGATTAACTTCCCGTCCGATCGCTGCGAAGGCGTCAGCTTGGTGCGCCGCGCTTTGCGCCGCAAGCGTCGCGCTGATGTTTCGTAGCTCTTCGGTATTGCTCGCGATCCCGAGCTGCTCCATAGCACCCAGAATCGACACCAGAGGGAGCTCGATGGTCGACAACACCTCCTGAGACTGTCCCTCGAGGCTCTCGTGGATACGCAACCACAGGGAACGCACGAGCCACGCCTCAACACCTACAGGGAGGGTGCCATCCTCAGGAACCAGCTGGTTGGGATCCGGCTCGGGAACCTCCACTCCCAGGTGTTCCCTCACGAGGCTGCTGAAGGAGGGTGCCTTTGCCGAGGGATTGCCCACCCAAAACGCCACGCTGACATCGCCGACAACCCTGAATTCAGGGGACTCCGTCGAGAGTAGCCGGTAGACGTGTTTGGCATCGAAGCACACCCAACCCGACTCATGGTCAGTCAGCGCTCCCACGAGTGGAAGGTGGTCTTTACTTCCGGATATCCAGGGGACCCGAATCGCGTCGGTCCTGGAGGCGATTCCTACCTCGTGCACGTGCCCTGAGGACGTACGAATCGAAAGTCCAAGAGGTTCACTAGCGTGACGCGTTATCCACGCCGCTAGCTCCTCATCAACCAGTGTTTTCTCCTGGGGGACCTCAACCTCTCTAGTAGTGGCTAATGGTTCCGACGATGTGTCCTCTGGTGTTACTCCAGCAAGCTCCAAGACGCGGGTTTTCAGGGTCTTGAAGCCCAGAGCGGTGAAGACTTGCGTTACTGCCTCTGCGTTGATCACACCGCGTTCGAGTGTTTCCAGCGTTGCTCCAATATCGACATCGGTGAGCAGCCGGTTGAGTTCTCTGTTCCTGATAGCTCGATCCTTTTGGTCTCGCAGGTTTTGCCCCACAACGCCGGGAATTTCATCGGCATGCTCAAGGACGCTTTCGAGAGATCCGTACTGGGTAATCCACTTCATGGCAGTTTTCTCGCCCACCTTGTCGATACCCACCAGGTTGTCGCTGGTCTCCCCCACCAGCGCCGCAATATCGGGGTACTGGTGGGGTGGCACCCCATAGCGTTCCTCCACGGCCGCCGGGGTGTAGCGCTTGAGTTCCGCCACGCCGCGCGCATTGGGATAGAGGACAGTGACACGGTCGTTGACAAGCTGGAACGTGTCGCGGTCGCCAGAGACAACCAAAACGTCAAACCCTGCCTCGCTTCCCGTGTGGGCCAGGGTTGCCAAAATGTCGTCAGCCTCGTAATCCTCTTTCGTCAGTGTCACCACACCCATGGCTGCGAGAGCTTCCTGCAGTAGGGGGACCTGACCAATAAATTCCTCAGGTGTGTCGCCTCTGGTCGCCTTATATTCAGGGTAGATGCGTGTCCTGAAGGAGAATCGTGAGAGGTCAAACGCCACAGCAACGTGGGTCGGGTTTTCTTTCTTCAACAGTCCGAGGAACATGGAAATAAACCCATGGATTGCGTTGGTGTGCTGTCCTTCTGGAGACACAAAACTGTCCACGGGCAGAGCGTAAAAAGCCCTGAACGCCAGCGAGTGGCCGTCGATAACCATCAAGGTAGGCTTGTCACTCACAGCCCCAGCCTACAAGCCTGGGCCCAAGCCAAGGAGAGCCCATGATTGCCTTCCCCGAGGGTATGGACCCGGCTCTTATTGAACGTTTGGTGGAAACCCAAGGCGGAGAGCTCGCCAGGAAAATGGGGATCGAGCTTCTGGAGCTCGGGGCGGAGCGGTCTGTGGCGCGTATGCCGGTAGAGGGTAACCGGCAGGTTGTCGGGCTCCTCCACGGGGGTGCACACGTCGTTCTGGCGGAGTCCCTGGGTTCAATGTCCTCGGCCATTCACGCTGGGCCCGACAAGATTGCGGTAGGAATCGAAATTAACGCCACCCATTCACGATCGGCGACCGAAGGCTTTGTCGAGGCCACGTGCGAGTCCCTCGTTCTCGGACGAACTTTTGCCACACACCAGATCACCATCCGGGATGAGGCAGGAAACCGGCTTTCGACGGTGCGAATGACGAACTACATCAGGGACGCGAAGCCCTAAATGTCAGGATTGTCTGACTTTTCCGCCAACTGGTCGATGACCGTCTGAGCGACCTCTTTCATGGTCAAACGGCGATCCATGGATGCTTTTTGAATCCAGCGGAACGCCTCGGGCTCCGTAAGGCCCATGGTGTTGTTCAAAATACCCTTCGCACGATCCAGTACTTTCCGGGTCTCGAGGCGCTCGGACATGTCGGCGACCTCGTCCTCCAAAGCCTGGATTTGCGCGTATCGGCCTAGAGCGATGTCTATCGCTGGGATCAAGTCGCCCGGCGTGAAGGGCTTCACCACATAGGCAAGAGCACCCGCCT
>JAQBZV010000058.1 GCA_027728145.1 Actinomycetota bacterium
GATCCGGTCCAACGGAGGCTCTGGCGGAGGCTTGATCTCGATAACGTCGACGATGAACAGCAGGGACTCTCCAGCGCCCAAACCAAACTCCGGTGCGCCATCAGTTCCAAATGCCTCCGAGGGAGGAATGAGTCCCACAACGCGTGATCCCACCGTTGAGCACGCGGCGGTCAGGGAGACTCCCACAAAGTTGGGAGCATCAAGGTCAAGGGTCAAAACGGTGGGAGAAACTTCGCTGTAGCCAGATTCTTCAATGAGGTCACCGGTCGCTGCGTTATAGAGCGAATAGTCGATCGACAAGATGTCGCCATCTTGCACTTCGACTCCCTCGCCGTCGATGATGACGGAGCGCTGCGTCAACACTGCAGAAAGAGGTGCCTCGAACGTGACCTCGGGCGCAGCCCCAAATTCACCCGACACGGCAACTGCTTCAACCTCTGCGCCACTGGGTGTACAACCCTCGGCAACGGCAAGCGCTTGCTCCACGCTCTCCTCCGTGGTGTCAGCGGCGCAACCGGCAATCACAAGAAGGCTCGACAGGCCGAGGGCAACGGACAGAGATCGCTTCACCAGAAGCCTTTCGGTGGGGTCAGAACAACCCCGTCATCTTGACAGGTCTGCCCTGTGCAATCAATCTGAGGAGCGCACCCGGGTGAGGGGTTCATGGTGAACGGGAAAGTTCACCGAGTTCGCGATGAAGCACAACTGGGACGCTCGATGGTGGAGGTCGGGCACTGTGGTTGCATCGCCCCCGGAGATCTCTACCGTGGGCCGAAGAGTGACCTCTGTAATCTGACCAGAACCATCCGGGTTCGTGGCCAACACTCCCGATGCTTGGTCCTCGTAAAGTTCCACCACCACACCCGCCGCCTGGGCGACGTGGAGAAAACTCAGCATGTGACACTGCGACAGGGCGGCAATCAGGAGCTCCTCAGGGTTCCAGCGACTGACATCGCCATGAAACGCTTTATCGGAGGAGCCCTCAATCTCGTGTTTTCCCTCCGCACGAATAATGTGTGCGCGCGAGTAGGCGCGGTAGTCGCTGGTGCCGGTGCCCTGGTTACCCACCCAGAGTGTCTCCAGCGCGAAGGTGTGACGATTCATGCCACCACTCTAGGTGCCAGGCACCCCTGTTTTACAAGGTTCGAGGTCTACACTGAGGGGCTATGACAGACACGCTTTCGCAGGCCCCCGCGAGCACCTCTGCTCGCATCGTCACCGAGATTCCTGGTCCCCGCTCACGAGAGCTTCACGAGCGGCGGGTCAAGACCGTGTCCGCTGGTGTTGCGGCCACCTTCCCCATCTATGCGGCACACGCCCACGACGCGATCCTCGAGGACGTCGATGGCAACCGCTTTATTGACTTCACCGGCGGCATCGGTGTGATGACCGTGGGTCACACCAACGATGCCGTGGTGGCCGCTGTTGCTGACCAGGCCTCCAAGGTGACCCACACGCTGTTCGCTGTTGCGGGCTATGAGCCCTACATCGCGGTGTGTGAACTGCTCGCGAAACACACGCCGGGAAATTTTGCCAAGAAGTCTGTTTTGGTGAACTCCGGAGCGGAAGCGGTCGAGAACGCGGTCAAAATTGCCCGCAAGCACACGGGTCGGACCGAGGTTGCCGTTCTGCACCACGGGTATCACGGACGGACCAACCTGACCTCGGCCATGAACTACAACATGCACCCCTACGGCACCGGCTTTGGACCACTGGCCGGATCTGTGCACCACGCGCCCAACTCCTCACCCTTCCACGACGGTCTCTCCGGAGCGGAAGCAGCCGAGCGGACCATTACCTTTCTCGAGAAGCGCGTGGGTGCAACCCAAATCGCCTGCCTCGTGGTGGAACCCATTCAGGGCGAGGGCGGCTTCATCATTCCTGCCGAGGGATACCTGCAGGCGCTCGTGGAATGGTGCCACGCGAATGGCATTGTGTATGTCTCCGATGAGGTCCAAAGCGGAATGGCCCGCACCGGTGCCTACTTCGCCAGCGAGCACTTCGGTATTGAGCCAGACCTGGTCACCAGCGCCAAGGGTATTGGTGGCGGTATGCCCATTGCCGCAGTCACGGGACGCGCGGAAATCATGGATGCCTCACACCCCGGCGGACTGGGCGGCACGTTTGGTGGAAACCCCGTCTCGTCAGCAGCGGTGGTCGCTGTGTTCTCCGAGGTGGAAAAGCGCGGACTCTTGAACGAGGCAAAGCGGGTAGAGAAAACACTGAAGCCGGCTCTCCTGGACCTGCAGAAAAAGCACCCGGTCATCGCCGATGTCCGAGGAGTGGGAGCCATGCTCGCCATCGAATTCATGGACCCCGCCACCGGCAAGCCTGCCCCCGAGGCAGCCAAAGCAGTGCAAACCCACGCCCTGCATGCCGGTGTTCTGATTCTCACCGCGGGAACCTTTGGAAACGTCTTGCGTTTCCTGCCCCCCGTGGTCATTACGGATGAACAGCTCCACGAAGCTGTCACCGTGATGGACAACGCGCTCTCCTCGCTCTAACACGATGACTGCACACTGGCTTGACGCCAGCGACGCTGTGGTGGTCGCAGAGTTAGTGCGTGACGGATTTGGGGAGTCTTTCCACCACGGAGTTTTCGCCGTGGTGGACCAGCACGGCTCCACACTCCTGGAGCGGGGAAACCCCGACGCCATTGTGTACCCCCGCTCCACGCTGAAACCCATGCAAGCGATAGCGGTCCTGGAAACAGGGGTCGACCTTTCTCCCCTTAACCTCACTCTCACCACCGCCAGCCACTGCGGGTCCGCTCAGCATAGAGAGGCCATTCGCGCCCTCCTCGAGGGCTATGGACTCGCGGAATCGGCGCTCCAGTGCCCGAAAGACTGGCCCTTAGGGAATGCCGAGCGAGCCCAATACCTCGCTGAGGGTCACCAGGCGAGCGCTCTTGCCATGAATTGCTCCGGCAAGCACGCCGGGTTCCTTGCCGCCTGCACCCACGCCGGCTTTGCCACCGAGGACTACCTCAGCTTTGACCATCCCCTGCAGCAAGCCATCGTGGAGACCATCACTCGATACACCGGCGAGGCACCCACCTTCACCTCCCGCGACGGGTGTGGAGCGCCCCTGCACGCACTGAGCCTCAGGGGTCTCGCGCGCGGTATCGCGAAGATTGCTGCGGGCACCAGCGAACACGAGCAACAACTACTGCATTCCGTGCGCGATAACGCCTGGGCTATTGATGGTGAGGGCCGAGACAACACGGTCACCATCGAGACTCTTGGCGGAATCGCAAAAATCGGCGCGGAGGGTCTGGTGGTCATCGGGACGCCCTCCGGTGTGGCGGTGGCCGTCAAAATTCTGGACGGTTCCATGCGCGCAACCTCCCTCGTGGCCCTCGCCGCGTTGGAACAGGTCGGTGCAATTTCTCCAGCAGATGCGACCGCTCTGTCGGCGCGAATGGCCCACCCGGTGAGTGGTGGGGAAGCCATCATCGGGGCTCTGGAAGTCCGGCTATAGTCTCAGAGGTACAGGATTCGGCGGAATTCTGTCCGGTCAAATCACGAAGTCGTGAATCGACCACACAATCCCACAATTGAGGTGAAATCGCATGAAGATTTCGGTAATCCGCGAAATCAAAAACAACGAATTCCGGGTTGCGATGACCCCGGCGGGCGTAAGAGATCTCGTCACCCACGGTCACCAGGTCACCGTCGAGTCGGGTGCGGGTGCGGGGTCGGGAATCACCGATGACGACTACGCCGCTGAGGGAGCAACCATCGCCCCGGATGCCCCCTCTGCCTGGAACCAGGCAGAAATGGTGGTCAAGGTCAAGGAACCGATCGCGAGCGAGTACCAGTACTTCCGCTCTGACCTTCTGCTGTTCACCTTCTTGCACCTCGCTGCAGAGCCCGAGCTCACTCACGCTCTGCTCAAGGCGAAAACCACTTCCATCGCATATGAGACTGTTCAAGGTCCCACCGGTGGTTTGCCACTGCTCGCTCCCATGAGTGAGGTTGCCGGGCGTTTGGCGTCGATTGTGGGAGCGGCAACCCTGCTGAAGCCAGCGGGAGGGATGGGGCTTTTGGTTCCGGGAGTTCCCGGCACACGGCCCGCCAACGTCGTTGTTCTCGGTGGTGGAGTTGCCGGAACAAATGCGGTGTCTGTTGCTGTGGGCCTTGGCGCCGAGGTGACTGTCCTCGACACCAACCTGCAACGCCTCAAGGAACTGGATGCTCTCTACGCGGGGCGCATCAAAACCGCAGCGTCTAACTCGCTGGAAATTGAGCGCGCCTGTTTGGCAGCTGACCTCGTGATTGGCTCTGTGCTGATTCCCGGGGCAAAAGCCCCGAAGCTTGTCTCCCTTGACTTGGTCTCACGGATGAAGCAGGGCAGTGTTCTGGTGGATATTGCAGTGGATCAGGGTGGTTGTTTTGAGGGCTCAAAGCCCACCACACACGCAGACCCGACTTTTGATGTTCACGGCAGCACGTACTACTGTGTCGCGAACATGCAAGGCGCCGTACCCCAAACCTCCACCGTCGCCCTCACCAACGCCACCATGCGCTACGTCACCGCAGTCGCCAACAAGGGTTGGAAGAAAGCTCTTGCCGACGACGCAGGATTAGCGTTGGGGTTGAACACGGACGCGGGAATCTTGACCAACGAAGCAGTGGGTGTTGCCCACGGCATCGATGCGGTCACTCCCTCCACCAGGCTCTAGTCGCCAGTTCAAAGCGTTCCCCCCGCCACACCAGAAGCATTCCCTCCGGCACGGGCAATGGGGGAGGGTGAATGCGACCCAGTGTCGCGCCCCGGACATCGAGCGGACTGACCCGATCAAGAATGATGTCGCCATGATCGGCGACCTCGTGCCATCTTCTCGCCAGCTCCTCAGGTGAGAGCACCAACGACACGGGCGCTCGGGACCAGCTCTGAGGAGAGCGAGTGACCACGGAGGATTCGGGGTGCGGCACTACCCGAGGCCACGCTGGTTCTGCCGGTGGGGCAGGGCCGCGTGCGATCTGAATCGTTTCCCCCTGATAACGAGCACGTCCAGGGATTGAGGACCGAAGCCCGTGGAGGGCCTCCCTCGCCTCTGCTTTGTCCACCGGCAGCACAATGGTGGCAGCACACATTCTTGACAGTGCACGGTGGTGGAGGGAGTCAGGTTTCGTACTCATGAGCATCCCTCCGGAGAAGTTCTGCAGTAGCTCCATCAGAAAATGTGCGCCATCGCCTCCCGCGAGAGCCAACGTGAGATCAACATCATCGAGGACAACAAGCTGGTCCAGGCTCGCGCTGCGTAACCACCACAGCCAGAGCAGTAGCGGGTGGGTGGGGGCACGACGTGAGTGTGGTCGCAAGGCCGCCAGGGTTCCAAGCGCTGTCGTTTTCCCAGACCCGTCATCTCCCACAATCAAGCAGGAACCGGTCGGAGCATCGGCAGGACCCAGTGACCGATGAGCCTGAGCTGAGACATCATCCACAACACCCCAACGCTCGGCGGTGAGCTCCAACTCAGTGGGCAAAGGATCTGCCCACACTCTCCAGTGAGATGGATTACCGCCGGGCACTGAGTCTCGGGTGTGGGATACCTCGTGAAGAGACGGCTTGGCCGAGGCCCCCGCATGGATAACCTCACCGGGTCGTAGGTGTCGCACGCGTTCCCGAAGTTGTGGACTCAGATCGGGAATCCAGGACAGCGCATCGGTGTCATCGACCACGCGTCCACATATACGCAGCGAAATGTTGGCCATCATCGCCTGCGAGAGGACCCCCGTGACCCGCTGGGTGGAGATGATCACATGGACGCCTAAAGATCGGCCCCGGGCTAGAACATCGGCCAGCGCAGACTGAAACTCGGGGAAATTAGTCAGCAGCCAGGCAGCTTCATCAATCACGACCACCAGGCGTGGCAGAAATACCGACGTGTCCAGCTCAGAGATATCTGCCACCTGGTGTTCGTGCAAGATTCTCTCCCGCCGCAGAAGCTCGGAATGTAGACCCACTAGCGCGCGTGACGCGCCAGCACCCTCCATGTCCGTAATTGAGCCAATAGTGTGCGGGAGGTCGCGAAGTGGACGAAGCCCCGCGCCACCCTTGAAATCAATGAGGACACACACGAGTGATTCAGGTGGGTATCGCTCAGCAAGACCTTTCACGAGGGAGGTGACGGTAACGCTTTTACCGCTCCCTGTTGCCCCCCAGATGACGGCGTGGGGCCCCTCCCGCACAAGATCCCAGGTCGGTGAGGCTTGGGATAGTGAACACCAAAGCTCGTTCCTCAAACCCAAATCGTGCTCGACACTATGGTCAGCACCATCGTCAAGTGCACGGTGGCGGCGGAGAATCCAGAGCGCCTCGGCACTGGAGAGCCGGTCAGGAACGGTGGAAAACGACGTGACTCCAGAAGTTCGAATATCAACGGTGGGCTTGTCGCCACACACGATGACGACACGGCATTGATCGGGCACTTCCTCCAGGTTCTCTACCCACCAAGCCTCAGATAACCCACTCACCTGGCGAGGAAGCTCGCCATCCTCCTCGACCCGGAGAGTGGTAAGTCCCGCGAGAACCCAACTGACCGCAATGGTCCTCCAGATTCCACGGCAACTCTTAT
>JAQBZV010000059.1 GCA_027728145.1 Actinomycetota bacterium
CTGCTCATCCCGATTGTCTACACAATTGTTTTTTCGTTCAATGATTCCCGACGCACGAACATTATTTGGCGTGGTTTCACGTTCGACAACTGGCTCGATGTCTGCAACGCGCAGGATGTGTGTTCCGCGTTTGGGAACTCGATCCTCGTTGCCGCTGTCTCCACAGTTCTCGCGACCGCCATGGGGACCGCGATAGCGATAGCGCTGGTGCGCTATCGCTTCCGTTTCCGCAACTCGACGACGTTGCTGCTCTTTTTGCCGATGGCCACACCCGAGGTGGTGTTGGGTGCTGGTCTTGCGGCACAGTTCCTGCAACTCGGGGTCCAAAAAGGCCTGCCCACTGTCATCATCGCCCACACCATGTTCTGCATCAGCTTTGTTGTGGTGACCGTGCGAGCACGGGTCGCTGTCCTCGACCCCGCACTCGAAGAGGCGGGGCGCGACCTGTATGGTTCGCCCGCCCAAGTGTTCTGGCGAGTCACCTTCCCTCTGCTCATCCCCGGCATCATGGCCGCAGCCCTGTTGTCCTTTGCGCTGAGTTTCGATGACTTCATCATCACGAACTTCAACGCGGGCCCCGCGATGACCTTCCCGCGCTTTGTCTACACGGCGGCGGCTCGAGGAATTCCGGCGGAAGCCAATGTGATTGCCTCTGCTGTGTTCTTCGCGGCCATCATTCTCGTTCTGATTGCCCAGATCAGCAGTGCCATTAAGCGCAAAAGACTCACACTCGCTGGTTAGACCCTCCACCCGATAGCCATGAAGGGAACTGTAATGTCTGTTGACCGCGCTCGACTCGGTCGTCTCGTGTCTGAGGAGGTTGCTCGGTTCGAAGCAGAGCGACCACACTCGAAAGCACAGTTCGAGGTCGCTGAGAGCCGGATGCCCGATGGTGTTCCGATGCTCTGGATGGCGAAATGGCCGGGACCCTGGCCTGTCTATGTGGAGAGCGCGAAGGGCGCTCATTTCACTTGCGTGGACGGAATCGACCACGTCGACCTGTGTTTGGGGGACACCGGAGCCATGGTGGGTCATTCACCGGACCCCACGGTTCGAGCGGTGAGAAGCCAGCTCGCCAAGGGAATCACCACCATGCTCCCTACCGAGGACGCGGCGATTGTGGCCGGAATGCTGGCTGATCGCTTGGGGGTGCCAATGTGGCAGTTCACTTTGACCGCAACTGATGCCAACCGCGCCATGATTCGCTATTCACGCCAGGTGACGGGGAAGAGCAAAGTCCTGGTCATGGATTACTGCTACCACGGCAGTGTCGACGAAACGTTTGCCACCCTGGATGACCACGGCTCGGTTGTGCAAAGGCGTGGAAATATTGGCGCTCCGGTGGAGCCGGACGCGACCACCGTTGTGGTTCCTTTCAACGATGTAGCCGCTCTGGAGAAAGCTTTTGCCTCGGGAGATATTGCCTGTGCTCTGGTGGAGCCAGCGATGACAAACATCGGCATCGTGCTGCCCGATGAGGGCTGGCACGAAGCGCTGCGCGAGTTGTGCACGAAGCACGGCGCGGTTCTCATCATCGACGAGACACACACGGTCTGCGCGGGGCCCGGAGGAATGACGTTGCGGGACGGGCTGAAGCCCGATGCTGTGGTGATCGGGAAAACTATTGCCGGGGGAATTCCCGCTGGTGCCTATGGCATGACCGGTGAGCTCCAAGATCGGGTCCGTGGCTCCATCCACTTGGAGGACATCGATGTCGGAGGAGTCGGTGGCACCCTGGCGGGGAACGCGCTTTCCTTGGCTGCCATTCGAGCAACCCTCGGGGAGGTCCTCACTCCCGAGTCCTACCCCGAGATGATTCAGCGCGCCACCGAGTGGACCGAGGGCGTCCAGGCCACCATCGATGAGTTCGGTGTTCCATGGCAGGTGACTCAGTTGGGAACGAGGGCGGAATACAGCTTCCTCCCGCATTCTCCGAAAGATGGGGCGGAGGCGGCCCACGCTGATGATTTTGAACTCCAGCAGTATTTGCACCTTCACGCTCTCAACCGAGGAATTCTTCTCACCCCTTTCCACAACATGGCGTTGATGAGCCCCGCAACCACGGCTGGTGATGTTGCCGCTCACACGGCTCACTTCCGTGAGGCCGTGGCAAGCTTGTTTGCGTGAGCACCGAACTGTTTAGAACCGCCCAGAAGGCGGAGCTTCTCCAAGGAATGCGCCATGCTCGGATGGCGATTGGACGGGGCCAGGTTGTCTGTGTCCCCACAGACACCTCCTACGCTCTGGTGGCAGACGCCTTCAAGGCCAGTGCGGTGCAGGCTCTTCGCGAAGCCCGGGGCATGCCAGACAGGGCACCGCTGTCGGTGTTTGTCCCCGGAATCCCCACACTCCGTGCGCTGGCCGCTGAGGTGGCCGACGACGTGGCCACCCTAGCGGGCGAATTTTGGCCAGGAGCCCTTACGCTGATTGTGCCGGCGGGCGAATCCCTGAGTTGGGATCTCGGTGACACTCAGGGAACTGTCGCACTGCGGATGCCGGCCAATCGTATTGCCCTGGAGCTGCTGAGCGAGACCGGGCCCCTGGTTCAATCGGGCGCGTGGGCCAGCGGCCAGAAGCCGCTGGTGTCACCGACTGCACTCCAGAAACGGTTTGAGGGTGTGGTCTCGGTAGTTCTGGGAGCAGCGGAGGAAAAACCGGGGAAAGCAGTGTCCACCGTCATCGATGCGACCTCGCTGGATACACCCCAGGGAAAACTTCGCATCGTGCGGGAAGGTGCCATCTCGGTGACCGATGTTTTCTCCGTGATTCCACCGGAGCGTTTTGCCTAAACCATCGCTGGAAGGCCAATTAGTTTCTCCCAGGGGTGCTTTGCTAAAGTCATGAAGGACGACATTCGCCGCACTCTTGTGCGCCCCGAAACTGGAGACAGAGCTGTTAACAGAAGCCACTGACACGCTGTTTCAGTTAGCAGCCGGCGAAACCTTTAGTCCTCCGACGATTGAGGAATTTTTCCCTCCCGCGGTGCTCTTTGAGGGCACCTGGTTCGAGATTAACCGCATCATCTTGGTGCGCCTTCTTGCTGTTGTGGCACTGGTGTTGGTGTTTTGGCTCGGAACCCGCAAGATGCGCACCGTTCCTGGCCGATTCCAGGGGATGGTGGAGCTGGCGCTGAACCTGGTTCGTGTCAACATCGCCGAGGATCTTCTCGGCGAGAAGGACGGCAAGCGCTTCCTCCCGCTGCTCACCACAATCTTCTTCATGGTCTGGTTCATGAATGTGACCGGAATTATTCCGGGTCTCAACATTGCCGGAACCAGCATCATTGGAATGCCGCTGGTGTTGGCTATTGCCGCCTATGTGGCTTTTGTCTATGCCGGTCTTAGGAAGCACCCGGTGGCGTTCTTGAAGAACTCCCTGCTTCCCCCGGGCGTTCCGTGGCCGCTCTACATCATCGTGACGCCGATCGAGTTTGTATCCACCTTCATTCTTCGCCCGGTCACGTTGACCCTGCGTTTGCTCATGAACATGGTGGTGGGTCACTTCCTGCTGGTGCTGTTTTTCTCCTCCACCCACTTCTTCATTCTGTATTCCGACTCCTGGATGGCATTCTTTGGTATCGGGACTATCGCGTTTAGCATCGCGTTCACCTTTTTCGAACTGTTGGTCGCCACCCTGCAGGCCTACGTATTCACCCTTTTGACCGCCGTCTACCTCCAGCTCGCGCTGGCGGAAGAACACTAAACCTCAGCCCGATACGCCATCGGGCTGACAACATGGAAGGAAACACCTGTGGACACAACCTCGGTAATCGCCGAACTCTCCGGAAACATTGCGACGGTCGGTTACGGCCTCGCAGCAATTGGCCCCGCCATCGGCGTGGGTATCGTGGTGGGCAAGACCATTGAGTCTGTCGCTCGCCAGCCTGAACTTCAGGGCCGCCTCACGGTCTTGATGTATATCGGTATCGCCTTCACAGAAGCACTGGCGTTCATCGGTATTGCCACATACTTCATCTTCACTGGATAGGCCTGAGCATGCAGACCGAAGCACTCCTTCTCGCAGCGGAAGGGGAAGCAACCAACCCGTTGCTCCCCGCGATCTATGACATTGTCTGGTCGATTATTCCGTTTGCTTTGGTGTTGCTGCTGTTCTGGCGCGTTGTGTTGCCCAGACTGCAGAAGACACTGGATGAGCGCTCCGAGGCTATCGAGGGTGGAATCGCCCAGGCAGAGAACGCCCAAGCAGAGGCAAAGGAAGCGTTGGAGAAGTACAACGCCCTCCTCGCCGAAGCCCGGGCTGAAGCTGCCAGCATCAGAGATCAGGCCCGCACCGAGGGGACACAGATTCTTCAAGAAATGAAGACGAATGCCCAAACGGAAGCGGACCGGATAGCCCAGAGCGCGCAGGCACAAATCGAAGCAGAACGCCACCAAGCTGTGCTCTCTTTGCGTAAAGAGGTCGGCAACCTGGCGCTTGATTTGGCCTCCGCCGTCGTGCAGGAGCGCCTGACCGAGGACGCGAAAGCGGCCTCCGTCGTGGACAAGCTCCTCGCGGATCTCGATAGAGAGGCAAAGGCGCCCGCGAAGAAAGCACCGGCGAAGAAGCCCGCAGCGAAGAAAGCACCCGCAAAGAAGGCGACTAAGTAACCATGGGCGCACAGACCACGCAATCCCTCGCGAAGGCTCGAGAGAGCTTGAGCGGGTATTCGGCAACCAGCGAGCTTGCCGCTTCGCTGTTTGCTGCTGCCCTGGGATTGTCGGGGTCGAAAGCCCTTCGAGGTGCACTGGCGGATTCCTCGGCAGAGCAGAAAGCCCTTCAGGCGCTCGCGAAAGGTGCTTTTGCGTCGTTGTCCACCGACGCGAAAGCCCTGATTGGCGAGCTGGTCGCACTGCGCTGGTCAAGCCCGCTGGACCTGCAGGCTGCCCTTGAGGAGCTCGGCATTCGAGCCCTTGCTGCGGTGTCGGGTGGGTCCTCTGACTTGGTCGGTGAGCTGCTCGCGGTTTCGAAACTCATCCACTCCGACCCCGAGGTGGAGCTCGCTGTGGGATCCAAGCGCGCACCCGCAAACGCCAAAGCGACACTGGTCTCAGCCCTCGTCGGTGGGAAGGTTTCACCGGAAGCAGAAGCCATTGTGCGCCACCTGGTTGCGGACCCCCGGGGTCGCCGGATTGGACGCATGCTGATGAACGCAGCGGAGATTGTTGCCGACCAGGGTGGCAAGGGCCTCGCCGTTGTCTCAGTGGCTAAGCCGCTGAATGCCGCCCAGCTCGGTCACATCGACGATCTGGTGCAGAAGAAGTATCACCGCCCGCACTACATCGCGCAGCAAATCGACGACAGTGTCGTCGGGGGAGCGCGAATTCGTGTGGGCGATGACGTAATTGATGGAAGCGTGGCCACCAGGCTGCAGGACTTGAGAATGAAACTTGCCGGCTAGCGCTGGCGACACACGTGCGAGTGCACACAACCAAAGGAAAAACCATGGCTGAACTCACAATCAACCCGGACCACATCCGCGATGCGCTGAAAGACTTTGCGAAGTCCTATGACCCCGGCACTGCGGCCACCACTGAGGTGGGCCACGTGCTGGATGCCGCTGACGGCATCGCCCACGTGGAGGGTCTCCCCGGCGTCATGGCCAACGAGTTGGTCAAGTTCCAGGATGGAACCCTCGGGCTCGCCCAGAACCTGGACGAGAACGAAATCGGTGTGGTGGTTCTTGGTGAGTTCAGCGGTGTGGAGGCTGGCCAGGAAGTCACCCGGACCGGTGAAGTTCTTTCCGTTCCCGTAGGAGATGGCTACCTCGGTCGCGTCGTTGACCCACTAGGAAACCCGATCGATGGCATGGGTGCCATCAAGGCTGAGGCCCGACGGGCTCTAGAGCTTCAGGCTCCGGGCGTTATGGCCAGGCGCAGTGTGCACGAGCCCCTGCAGACCGGTATCAAGGCGATTGACGCCATGATCCCGGTGGGTCGTGGTCAGCGTCAGCTCATCATTGGTGATCGCCAGACCGGTAAGACGGCTATCGCGGTCGACACCATCATCAACCAGAAGGCGAACTGGGACTCCGGAGATCCCGACAAGCAGGTGCGCTGCATTTACGTGGCGATTGGTCAGAAGGGCTCAACCATCGCCGGCGTTCGCGGTGCTCTGGAAGAGGCCGGCGCCATGGAGTACACCACCATCGTGGCGGCTCCCGCGTCTGACCCCGCGGGGTTCAAATACCTGGCCCCCTACACCGGTTCTGCTATTGGTCAGCACTGGATGTATAACTCCAAGCACGTGTTGATCATCTTCGATGACCTCTCCAAGCAGGCTGAGGCCTACCGCGCTGTGTCTCTGCTGCTGCGTCGTCCTCCGGGCCGTGAGGCATACCCCGGTGATGTCTTCTATTTGCACTCCCGTCTGCTGGAGCGCTGTGCGAAGCTCTCCGACGAGATGGGTGGCGGTTCGATGACGGGCCTGCCCATCATCGAGACCAAAGCCAATGACGTCGCGGCGTTTATTCCCACCAACGTGATCTCGATCACCGACGGTCAGATCTTCCTGCAGTCCGACCTCTTCCTCGCCAACC
>JAQBZV010000060.1 GCA_027728145.1 Actinomycetota bacterium
GGTGACGGAACTGTTGGAAGAGGGTAACCAGGTCGCCTAAAGACCTGGTGCCGTCATCTTCAGCACGTCTAGTGCTTTATCGAGATCCGCTTCGGTAATTTCACCGCGCTCCACAAAACCCATCTCGATGACTGATTCCCGGACGGTCTTCTTGTGTTCCACGGAGTATTTCGCCACCTTTGCTGCTGCTTCATAGCCGATCACCCGATTCAGCGGCGTCACGATTGAGGGGGAGGACTCGGCGAGCGCGCGTGCGCGCTCCTCGTTGGCCTCTAGACCCACGACTGTCTTGTCGGCGAGGACTCGGGTAGAATTCGCCAGCAGACGAATGGACTCGAGTACCGAGGTTCCCATCACGGGGATGGCCACGTTCAGTTCAAAGTTTCCTGACGCTCCTGCCCACGCCACGGTCTGATCATTACCAATCACCCGAGCACACACCATCAACACGGCCTCGGGAACGACGGGGTTCACCTTGCCGGGCATGATCGAGCTTCCGGGCTGCAGATCAGGGATGTGAAGTTCACCAAGACCCGTGTTGGGACCTGAGCCCATCCACCGGATGTCGTTGCAAATCTTGGTGAGTGACACCGCAATGATGCGAAGCGCTCCCGATGCCTCCACCAGGCCATCTCGTGCCCCTTGGGCTTCGAAGTGGTCTGTCGCTTCGGTGATGGGCAAAGAGGTCGCCTTCGCAAGTTCGGCGATGACTTTCTCGGAAAATCCCAGGGGAGTATTGATTCCGGTTCCCGTTGCTGTTCCGCCCAGGGGAACTTCCGCAACGCGAGGAATCGCGCTCTCAATGCGCTCGATGCCCAATCGGACCTGGCGGGCGTAGCCGGCAAATTCTTGACCCAGTGTGACCGGGGTGGCATCCATCAGGTGGGTGCGACCGGCTTTCACCGTGGACTTCCACAGCTTCGCCTTGTCCTCCAGAGCGCTCGCTAGGTGCTGAAGCGCTGGGATGAGGGAGTTCTGCAGTGCTTCGGTGACTGCCACGTGGACAGAGGTGGGGAAGACGTCATTAGAGGACTGTGAGGCGTTCACGTGGTCGTTCGGGTGAACCTCCACACCACCGTGGGTGGTGGCAAGGGTGGCCAACACCTCGTTCATGTTCATGTTCGAGGAGGTGCCAGACCCGGTTTGGTAGGTGTCGACCGGGAAGTGGTCGTGGTGAGCTCCACCAATAATCTGTTCCGCCGCTGCCACAATGGCATCGGCGATGGCGGCATCGACGATGCCCAGTTCTTTGTTGACCAGCGCTGCAGCGCGCTTGATGTGAGCCAGTGCCACAATCTGCGCGGGCTCCAGACCTCGACCGGAGATGGGGAAGTTCTCCACGGCACGTTGGGTTTGTGCTCGATAGAGGGCATCGATCGGGACTTTGACCTCACCCATGGTGTCGTGCTCGATACGGAACTCAGTCGACTCGCTCATTGCCACAATCCTTGGTTAGCCACGGTCATTATTGGTGACACCGGGGACCCCCGCCACCACTGACCAGCTTACTGAGTGTGGTGTGCAGCGCGGTGGGGTCATCATCGGGGGCTCTCTTCGGCGAGACGCCAAGACACCTCGTTAGCAACCTCTGTGACGCCCCGGGGGTTTGTTCCCCCCACCACGACGATGCTGTCCTCTTTTTCCAGCACCACCAGGTAGGCGTTCAATCCGCCGGGATCAACGTCAGTGCGGTCGTATTCTCTCCATTGCACTTGGTTGGGGGCATATCCCAAGAGAACATCCCCAGTGCTCTGAGACTGCTCAACCCGCTGTGCCACCCAAGCCTCGTTGGCTCCAAAGCCTTGATCGACAAACACATAGGAGTCCTCTGGTCCGAGCAGCCCAATCGACCAGGTGATCTCAGCACCGGCCTCTTGCGTGACCTCAGCCCTATTCGAGGTCCACAGCTCCGACAGACGCGGAACGACAGGCTCTCCGGGGAGTTGGTCGGCGCTCTGCGCCGCCACCTCTTGCCAGACAATCTCTTGCACCAGGTTGGTGTCGGGGCGCACCACCACAATCACGAGCAGCGCGACAATGCCCAGGGACGCGAGCAGAGACCAGATGAGGTTTCGCATGTTTTGCCGGGCTTTGCGCTCGGCGCGGGCTTTAGCCACGCGTTCCGCTTTGGCCTCCGGATCTTCAGGCCCTGAGGTGATGATGGTTTTCGCCATTAGGACTCTTCGCGGGCTTTCTTGGCGGCATCCAGTCGAGCTCTCGCCCCCACCAGCCACTCCTCACACCGCGCGGCGAGTGCTTCGCCTCGCTCCCATAAGCCAATGGACTCCTCCAAGGTGATGCCACCCTGCTCGAGTTGGCCCACCACCGCCACAAGCTCATCCCGCGCCTGCTCATACGACATGGCCTGGATGTCCTGCGGGGAGGTTTTCTCGCTCATAGCTACCAGTCTAATCGGCAGACTTTAGTCAACATGAGTGTCGATCTCTCCCTCACTCACCCGAACCCGGAGGGCATCTCCCGAGCTGACCTGGTCGGCTCGGGAGATAACGTGACCGTCTGTGTCTCGCACGATTGCATAGCCGCGATCGAGCGTGTTTTGAGGAGAGAGGCCTCGAAGGGATCCGGTGAGCTGAGCCAGCTGGGCTTGGAACCGCTCGACTACGAGAGACGAGATATCAGCACCGCGGGCCACAATTTGCAGCAGCTCCTCGGACTGTCGATCGATCAGGGTGTGGGGGTCGGCGAGTGCTGGTCTGGTGCGAAAAGAGTCCAGTCGCTCGATTTCATACTGAATGAGGGCGGAGAGTTTTGTGTCGAGGCGGTGCCTGGCTTCTTCGATCAGCTGCTTCTCTGCCTGAACATCGGGAACAACCCGTTTTGCAGCGTCCGTGGGTGTGGAGGCACGGAGGTCGGCGACCTCATCGAGGATCGGCCTGTCCGCTTCGTGGCCGATAGCGCTCACCAGAGGCGTGGTGAGCGTTGCTACTAAGCGGATGAGTCTCTCGTCACTAAAGGGCAGCAGGTTCATAAAGTCCCCACCGCCTCGAGCCACAATGATGACCTCAACGTCGGGGTTGTTCTCCAGTTTTTCCAGCGCCGCCATGACTTCTCCGACGGAGCGATCCCCCTGGACTGCAGCGTGCTCGATGACGAACTCCACCTCGGGCCAGCGCAACTTCGCGTTGGTCAGAACGTCTTTCTCGGCATCAGAGTCTTTTCCCGTGACGAGGCCAATTACCCCGGGAAGAAACGGCAGTGTCCTTTTCTTCTCAGGGTCAAACAGGCCTTCCTCTGCCAGCTGGGCTCGAAGCTTTGCAAGTTTTTCGAGGATTTCACCGATGCCGGTGTGACGCATCTCCAGCACATTCATGCTGAGCGTTCCACCCTTGACATACCAACTGGGCTTGATCTGGGCGATCACGCGATCGCCCTGGTTCAGACCCTCGGGGATTTTTTCCTGGGTGCGACGCCAAATGGTGATGGCGACTTGGGCGTCTGCTTCGGTGTCGGAAAGTTTTCCGTAAATGTTGCCGGCGGATTGACCCCACTGGGTGATCTCTGCCTCCACCCACACCGGCCCCAAACGGTCGATGTAGCCACCCATCAACTCGGAGAGCTTCTGGATGGACCAGGGAGCTTCGGGGGAGGAGTCATTGGCTGCAGTCGACATTGTCCCCAGGCTAAGACACTCAGCCCTCTTGGCGGTAGCGCCCTCTACACTGGTCCCCGTGAGTATTAGCAACGGCAGTGTGGCAACACTGGAAGCCCCTCTCATCCCGGAGCGTCGGGACAAGCTTCAGCCCACCTCAGTGACCGGCAATAAGCGCATTCTCTTGGCGGCCCCTCGCGGGTATTGCGCGGGGGTGGACCGTGCCGTCATTGCTGTGGAAAAGGCCCTTGAGCGCTATGGCGCTCCGGTCTATGTCCGGAAACAGATTGTTCACAACATTCACGTCGTGCGGGAGCTCGAATCCAAGGGCGTCATCTTCGTCGATGAGGTCGCTGAGGTTCCGGAGGGCTCCAACATTGTCTTCTCCGCCCACGGGGTGTCACCGATGGTGGTGCAGCAGGCAGAGGATCGCTCCCTCAACGCCATTGACGCCACGTGTCCCTTGGTGACCAAAGTCCACCGCGAAGCGGTGCGTTTTTCGGGCCAGGATTACCACATCCTCCTCATCGGCCACGAGGGCCATGAGGAGGTCGAGGGCACCATGGGTCACGCGCCCGAGAACACCACCCTGGTCAACGACCCCGACGAAGCAGACAGCATTGAGGTTCCGGTCACCGAGAACCTCATCTGGCTGTCCCAGACAACCTTGAGTGTTGACGAGACCATGGAGACCGTTCGGCGCTTGCGTGCTCGCTTCCCCCACCTTCACGATCCGCCCAGTGACGACATCTGTTACGCCACCCAGAACCGCCAGGTCGCCATCAAGAAGATTTCCCCCGACTGCGACCTCGTGATCGTGGTCGGGTCCCCTAACTCGTCCAACAGCGTTCGCCTGGTCGAGGTGGCCCTGGAATATGGCGCCAAAGCCTCCTACCGGGTCGACTACGCCAGTGAAATCAAGCAGGAATGGCTCGAGGGTGTGGAAACCATTGGGGTGACCTCCGGTGCCTCTGTGCCCGAGATCCTGGTCGACCAGACGCTGGCCGACCTAGCGGACGCTGGGTTCACCGACGTGGAAGAGATCCGCACCGCCGAAGAAGACCTACAGTTCTCGCTGCCCAAGGAGCTCCGCAAGGATGCCTCCGGCAACGTCGATCGCACCTCGTTGGGCGGGCGCAACCGCTCTTAGAGCTTGTTGCCTGCTGACCCCAGCTGCTTCGTGGCTTCCACGATGCGCGCCGCCATGTGGGTTTCTGCCGCTTTGCCCCACGCTCTCGGGTCATAGAGCTTCTTGTTGCCCACTTCGCCATCAATGCGCAGCACACCGTCGTAGTTGGCCATCATGTGACCGGCGACCGAGCGGGTGTAGGCATATTGGGTGTCAGTGTCAATGTTCATCTTGATCACACCGTTACGCACAGCTTCCGCGATTTCCTCATCGGTGCTGCCAGAACCTCCGTGGAAAACGAGGTCCAGAGGCTTCTCACCCGTTCCATACTTCGCCTGCAGTCCCGCTTGGATTTCTGCCAACAGCTCGGGCCGCAGTTTCACGTTGCCCGGCTTATACACACCGTGGACGTTGCCGAAGGTAAGTGCCGTCATGTAGCGGCCCTGCTCGCCCATCCCCAGAGCCTCCACGGTCGCAATGGCGTCCTCCAGCGTCGTGTAGAGGCTGTCGTTGATGTCGTGGCTGACGCCGTCTTCTTCGCCACCGACGACACCGATTTCCACTTCCAAAATGGAGTGGATGGCTTTCATGCGGGGCAGGAGGTCTTTCGCGATCTCTAGGTTCTCAGCCAGTGGCACCGCAGAGCCATCCCACATGTGGCTCTGGAAAATCGGGTTTCCTCCGGCCTTCACGACCTCTTCACTGGCAGCAATGAGAGGCATCACGAAGCCATCCAGAGCATCTTTCGGGCAGTGGTCAGTGTGTAGAGCCACCTTGACCGGGTAGTTCTTCGCCACCTCGGTCACAAAAGCGGCAAAAGCAAGCGCGCCAGAGGCGCGTGCTTTCACTGACTGACCGGCAAAGAAGTCAGCGCCACCGGTGGAGACCTGAATGATGCCATCAGATTCTGCCTCGCTCAGACCCTGCAGCACCGCATTGATAGTGGAGGAGCTGGAGACGTTAATGGCGGGGAATGCGAAACCTTGGGTCTTCGCTCCATCGAGCATGGCGGCATATTCTTCGGGAGTTGCAACAGGCATGGGGTCTCCAAAATGGGGGACAGGGCTATCTCCAGCCTATCTCGCTGGTGTGGCCTGCTCGAGGGCTAGGCTGGAGGGAGACAATGACCGCTCCATCCTCGGGAGGATTCGTAATGTCCGGTGCCGAAGCGGCAGAACTGTTCATTCATCCGGACCGGAACTTAGCTATGGAGCTGGTGCGGGCCACTGAGGCCGCCGCCATTCGTGCCACACCGTTTATTGGGCGAGGCGACAAGAATGCCGCCGATCAGGCTGCCGTGGACGCCATGCGGAAATTCCTCTCCACCGTCAACTTTCAAGGCCTTGTAGTGATTGGTGAAGGTGAAAAGGATGCCGCACCGATGCTCTACAACGGTGAAGAGGTCGGAACCGGGAATGGACCAAAGTGTGACATCGCGGTGGACCCCATCGATGGGACCTCCCTCACCGCCGCTGGTCGCTCCCACGCGATTTCGATGATTGCGGTGGCGGATCGAGGCTCCATGCTGGACGCCTCGAGTGTGTTTTATATGCAGAAGATTGTCACCTCGCATGAGGGCATTGGTGTTGTGGATATCCAGAAACCCATCGGAGAGAACATCCGTGCTCTCGCGAAAGCCAAGGGCAAGCCCGTCGACGAGATGCGAATCGCTGTGCTCGATCGCCCTCGCCACGAGGACCTGATTCGAGAGATTCGGGAGGCGGGTGCTGGAACCCGCTTGATTCTCGATGGAGATGTGGCGACCGGCATCAACGCCGCCC
>JAQBZV010000061.1 GCA_027728145.1 Actinomycetota bacterium
CCTTCGCAATAATTGCTTCGAGCACCGGGGTGGTGATGGGCTCGACGTAGGTCTGGTCGGCAAAACCTGGGTCGGTCATGATGGTTGCTGGGTTGGAATTCACCAGAACAACGCGAATGCCTTCCTCCCGGAGAACCCGGCAAGCTTGGGTTCCTGAATAGTCAAACTCGGCAGCCTGCCCAATAACGATCGGGCCAGACCCGATGACGAGCACGCTGGTGATGTCGGAACGCTTGGGCACTAGCGATCCCCTCGGTTCGAAGCGGCGAGGGAATCGGACACGAGATCGCGGAACCGGTCAAAAAGGTACGTGGAATCGTGGGGGCCGGCAGCCGCCTCGGGGTGATACTGAACGGAAAACGCCGGGAGATCCAGTGCCGTCAACCCCTCCACCACGTCGTCATTCAGACTCACGTGGGTGACTTGGACACGTCCGAAACCAGCCGGTGAGTCAATCACGCCGTCTCGCGGTGCGTCAACGGCAAACCCGTGGTTCTGGGCAGTGATCTCCACCTTCCCCGTGGTTTTATCCAGAACCGGCTGGTTAATTCCACGATGCCCGTATTTCAGCTTGTAGGTGTCGAAACCGAGTGCCCTGCCCAGTAGCTGGTTGCCAAAACAAATCCCAAAGAAGGGCAACCTCGCTCCGAGTGCGCTCTGAAGCAGCGCCACGTGTTGATCACTGGCCGAGGGATCCCCGGGACCATTGGAGTAGAACAGGGCAACCGGGTCCAAGGACATGACGTCGTCGAACGTGGCCGAGGAAGGCAACACGTGCACGTCAAAGCCTCGGGAAGCGAGGTGGTGCAGGGTCGACTCCTTTACGCCGAGGTCGATGACGACGAGACGTCCCAGAGGATCTCCCATCGCGGGAACGACACGTAGCTCTGCGACACTCACCTGATCGGAGAGGTTTTGACCCTTCATGTCGGCAACACTCCGCACCCGCTGTAGCTGGTCAGCCTCATCGAGAGACACGAAGTCACCGCTGAAAATACCTCCCCGCATCACGCCTGCTTCGCGCAAAATCAAGGTGATTGCACGAGTGTCCACGCCGCTAATGCTGACAATCCCATCCGACACGAGGTCATCATCGAGGCTTCTTGTGGAGCGGAAGTTCGATGGGCGCCGCGCCGGGTCACGCACGACAAACCCATCAACCCAGATCCTTCTGGACTCAGGGTCCTCATCATTCATGCCCGTATTCCCGATATGCGGCGCGGTCATGACAACTATTTGCCCGGCGTAGCTTGGATCCGTGAGTGTCTCCTGGTACCCGGTCATCCCTGTCGAAAAGACAACCTCCCCCAGTGTTTCTCCTCTCGCGCCCCACGCGGAACCCTCAAATCGGCTGCCATCCTCCAGCACCAGCACTGCACGGTCGTATGTCACTCAGTTTGTCCCCTCAACGAATTCACGGTCTCAATGATTTTTCCGGTGTCGGTATTCACAATCCGGAGATAGCTATCCAGCGCCGTGCCATTGAGGCTCCAGCGAATCATCACCAGGCCGTCAGGTTCCACCACCCGATCGATGGTCCACGTCGCAAGCCCTGCCTCCAGACCACTCTCGGACCCCAGCACCACTGGTGCCTCACCCTGGGCCCCCACGACAAGACCCTCGCGGTGAATCGAGAATTGCGCTTTGGCCCGGAAACTGAGCGGACCGACAGGAACCCGATCCATCGGCTGATCCGCAAGAGTGGTCGCGACATACAGACCCTCAAAAGACAAGAGCGACGGTGATGCAGGCAAGGTTCGAACCAGCGAGCCTTCGAGATGGCGGAATCGCACCCGTCTGTTTCGCCAACCCCACCAGGCCAACCCCAACATCACTGCGGCCAGTGCGATCATCATGCTCGCCGCGATTTCTTGCGTCATGCCGTCCTCTCCGGTAAGTCCACTATCCCGCCGTCATCAACGGTCTGGGTGCCGGCGTAGAAAGTGTGGACGACTCTCCCCTTGAGCTTTTCGCCGTGGTACGGGTTATTCCTACTCAAGCTACCGTGAGGCTCCCGAGCGATAGCTGTTGGATCCACCAGCGTCAGGTGGGCTGGCGAGCCAGGCCCCAGCGGGTTCTCATAGCCCGCAACTCGTCCGATGGAAGCTGGCGCGGAGGACATGATTCGAGCAACGTCCCGGAGGCTGATCAGTCCGGGCTCAACCAGTGTCGCTAGGACAACCGACAGCGCGCTTTCCAGGCCCACCATCCCAAACGCTCCCTCCGGGAAGCTGCAGTCTTTGGACTCACTCGGGTGGGGAGCGTGGTCGGTGGCGACAACATCAATCACCCCAGACACCACAGCCTCCCGAAGAGCGAGAGTGTCTTCTTCTCGACGTAGCGGTGGGTTTACCTTGAACAGTGGATCAAAGGAAGTCACTCGGTCTTCGGTCAGCAGCAGGTGGTGTGGCGTGACCTCCGCGGTGACGGCAATCCCGCGAGCTTTTGCCCACCTCACAACCTCGACTGAACCAGCCGTCGAGAGGTGGCAGACGTGAAGCCTCGCACCCACAGACTCTGCTAGGAGGACGTCGCGGGCAATGATCGACTCCTCCGCTACTGCGGGCCAGCCCGCGAGTCCCAGGGTCGCAGCCAGAGGGCCATCGTTCATCTGAGCACCTTCGGTCAAGCGAGGATCCTGCGCATGTTGTGCAATGACGGCATCAAGGCTCCGCGCCTGTTCCAGTGCCCGTGTCATGAGGGCGGAGTCGTGGACACACTTTCCATCATCGGAAAACACTCGAACCTGGGGCGCAGACCGTGCCATGGAGCCCATCGAAGCGAGGTGCTCACCACCGAGTCCCTTGGTCACAGCGCCCACCGGCCTGACGTCGACATACCCAGCTGCCACACCCCACTGCCAGACCTGCGTGACCAGCTCTGCGGTGTCAGAGACTGGAGTGGTGTTTGCCATCGCGTGCACCGCGGTATATCCCCCCAGCGCAGCTGCTCTTGAGCCGCTCAGGATGGTTTCCGCCTGCTCTCCACCAGGCTGGCGCAGATGAGTGTGTAGGTCGACCAGACCGGGTAGGGCAACAAGCCCGGTGGCGTCTACCACCCGAGTTTTTTTCTTGCCGGCAAGCTCCGACGGGTCAACAAAAACGCCTCCTGATATCGCAAGATCGGAGCTTTTTCCCCCGAGAATCGCAACTCCCGTGATCAGAACGTCATTCATGGTGTCTCACCCCATACGTCGAACAATGCCGCCATCCGAACCGCTACACCGTTGCGCACCTGATCCACAATCACAGAACGCGGAGAGTCCGCGACGTCAGAGGCAATCTCCACTCCACGGTTCATGGGTCCGGGGTGCATAACAATCGCTCTTTCGGGAAGTCGATTCGCGCGGTCCACGGTCAGCGAATAGTTCCGCACATAGTCGCCGGAGGCTGGTTGAAAGTCGCCTTTGATTCTCTCCCTCTGGACTCTCAGCATCATGACCGCATCGGGGCCCTCGTCGACAACCGCATCAAGCTCAGAACTCGCGGTGACCGGCCAATCCTCGACGCCTGTCGGTAACAATTCTGGCGGACCCACAACGGTAACTCGCGCTCCGAGGGTGTTCAGCAGAAAGACATTGGATCTCGCCACTCGCGAGTGGGCGATGTCGCCGACGATGGCAACATGGAGGCCCGACAGATCTGCACCCCTGGAGTGTGGAACAAAACGGTTGCGAAGTGTCGCGGCATCAAGCAGAGCTTGGGTGGGGTGCTCATGGGTCCCATCACCGGCGTTGATGATGGAGGCCTCAACCCAGCCCGAGTGAGCAAGCCGGTGCGCAGCTCCTGAAGAAAAGTGCCTGATCACAATGATGTCGGCACCCATCGCCTCCACGGTTTGGGCTGTGTCTTTAAGGCTCTCCCCCTTGGAGACACTTGACCCCTGGACCTGAAAGGTCATGACATCGGCCGACAAGCGCTTAGCGGCCGCCTCAAAGGATAAGCGGGTCCTGGTGGAGTCTTCGAAGAACAGATTAACCATGGTCGCGCCACGGAGAGTGGGCAATTTGGGCACAGAACGGTTTGCCACGTCAGCGAACTCCTGCGCAGTGTCCAGCAACCTCAGCGCGTCCTCACGGGTCAGATCCTTGGTGTCCAGAATGTGCCTCATGTCACCACCTGAACTTCCTCGGAGCCATCCGTGTCGTGCAACCGCACGGTGATCCTCTCCCCCAGCGCAGAGGGAAGATTCTTGCCCACGTGGTCAGCTCTAATCGGAAGCTCGCGGTGACCACGATCGACCAACACTGCCAGCTTCACCATTTTTGGCCTACCCAGCGCGGTCAGAGCGTCCAGAGCGGCTCGAACAGTGCGGCCAGAAAACAGGACATCATCGACCAGCACCACTACCTTGTCATCGAGCCCACCCTCCGGAACACTGGTCTGCGCCGGGGACCGGTGGCCACCCCTCTGGAGGTCGTCTCGATACATCGTGACATCGAGGACGCCCTGGGGCACCGGGGAGCCAGAAATCGAGGCGATGAGGTCTGCGAGTCGAGTCGAAAGAACCGCACCTCGGGTGGGAATACCTAGAAGAACAAGCTCGCTGGTGTGGGGAACTGCCTCGACGATTTCGTGAGCAACGCGACGGAGGGTCCGATCGATGTCTGACCCTGTGAGAACGGTACGCGCGCTCATCGAGCCCTCCTTTCGCGCCTCACGGGACGCTGGTTAAAGCAGGTCTGCTCGCAACAGGGTAGCGCACAGGTGTCAATTCGCGCTAGGACACCTCGGTGTTTTTTGCTATCGCCGCCAAAATTCCATGGACAAAACCAGACGACGCTTCTGTACTGAGCTCGTTGACGAGGTTCACGGCCTCAGCTATCGCCACAGCCGGCGGAATCTCCGGGTTGTAGAGCATTTCCCAGGTCGCGACCCTCAACACAGCCCGGTCGACCGCCGGCATACGCTCAAGCGGCCACGACTGTGACGTCTCACGCAGACGGCGATCAACATCTTCCGAGTGCTCCACGAGCCCCTGGATTATTTCTCGCGCGTAGCCCCAGCTCGAGGAGCGTTCAGGCTCAACACTCGATCTGGCCTCAGCATCGGAGAGAGCTTCAGCCAAGGGTTGCTCATTGATGTCAGCGCTGAACAAAACATCGAGGGCGCGCTTGCGAGCTTTGCGTCGAGCACTCACTCGTCGGACACTCGTCCCAGGTATTCCCCGGTCCTGGTGTCGACCTTCACTTTTGTGCCCTGCTCAACAAAAAGCGGCACCTGAATCTCGTATCCGGTTTCCAGGGTGGCAGGCTTGGTGCCCCCCGTGGAGCGGTCGCCCTGCAAGCCCGGCTCACTGTAGGTGATCTCGAGCACAACAGACGCCGGAAGGTCGACATACAGCGGCTCACCCTCGTGCATCGCGATGGTGACAGCCTGATTGGACAGCATAAAGTTTGCGGCATCGCCGACCACGGCACCGGGGACAGTGACCTGCTCGTAGTCGCTTTGATCCATGAAGACATAGTCGACGCCATCCTCATAAAGGAAGGTGTAGTCACGCCGATCGACGACGGCGAAATCAATCTTCGTTCCGGCGTTAAACGTCTTATCGACGACTTTCCCGGAACGGACATTCTTCATCTTCGTGCGAACGAACGCGCCTCCCTTACCGGGCTTGACATGCTGAAACTCGACCACAGCCCACAGCTGACCCTCCAGATTCAGGACGCTTCCGTTCTTAATGTCGTTAGTCGTTGCCACGTCAGTGCCTCTCTAGCAGGGTCAAAATGTGGGAAAGCGCGAGATGGTAGGACTGTGCTCCCAAGCCCGCGATGACTCCGGTTGCAGCCCCCGTGATGACTGAGGTGTGCCGGAAAGTCTCCCTCGCATGCGGATTAGACAGGTGCACTTCAATCAGGACCGCTCCTGCACCAGTAACCATCTGACAGGCGTCGCGGACCGCATACGAGTAGTGGGTGAAAGCGGCCGGGTTCAAAATCACGGGACTCACGGCATCAGCAGCTTCGTGAAGCCACCCAATCAGCGTCGCTTCGTCATCTGTCTGCCGGAAGTCAAGCTCCACACCGGAGGGTAGTGACGCGGAGAGAGAGGCCTCGATATCGGCGAGAGTCTCTGAACCATAGATTTCGGGCTCTCTCGTACCCAAGCGGCCCAAATTCGGACCGTTGAGAACGAGAATGCGCGTCATACCCCAAGCCTAGCTCTCGGCGGAGCCGAGCTCTTGATATGCCGCGAAGAGCACAGACTCATCCGGAATTGCCAAAACACGAGGCTTACCGGGCGCGTCGAGCACCACAAAGCGCACAACGCCACCACGGGCCTTCTTGTCTTTTTGCATGGTGGCGAGCAGAGTCCGCCATCTACCTTGCGGATAATCCAGTGGTAAACCCAACTGGCCCAGAATCGATCGGTG
>JAQBZV010000062.1 GCA_027728145.1 Actinomycetota bacterium
AAGAACATAATGAGTGCCGCGGCAGTGACCACACGTGCTGCCGAGGAGTATCCCTCCTCGATTGCGTAGCGCCAGTCACCGGTGTGTACATGACGCTCTCGCATTCCTGACACCAAGAACACTTCGTAGTCCATGGCGAGCCCAAAGAGGAGGGCCATGAGGATTATGGGCATGAAACTCAGAATCGGGCCGGGGGTATCCACGCCGAGAAGAGAACTAAACCAGCCCCATTGGAAGATTGCCACCACGACGCCGAAAGCCGCAGTCACCGAGAGAACAAAGCCAAAGGCAGCTTTCACCGGGACTACCACGGACCGGAACACCGCGAGCAACAGCAAGATGGAAAGTCCCACCACCACGATTCCAAAAGGAATCAGCGCGTCCTGGATCCGTTGCGAGAGGTCAACACCGATAGCTGTGAAACCCGTAATCGCAATCGAATTACCCCAGGTTTCTTCCCATTCGGGAACCCGATCTCGAATATCAGCAACTAATGCCTTAGTCTCCGGAGAATCGGGGGCATACTCCGGGGTGACTTGAATGATTCCGGTGTCCAGCCCGGGAGAGGGAAAAGCATCCCCCACGAGCGCAACCCCAGGAATGGGCTCGAGTTCTTCCCGGAGCTCGTCCAGATCGTCCATGATGCTGTCACTGCCCGTGATATCCACCGCCACCAGGAGCACCCCGTTGTAGCCAGGCCCAAAGCCGTCACTGATGTGGTCGAATGCTTTGCGTTGGGTGGACTCCACTGGCTCTTGACCTCCCCCCGGGAGGTTGAGGTCCAGTTCCAGGGCGGGAAGCGCCAGTGACCCCAGGCCAACCAAGCAGGCGATGCTCACGAGGAGTGGTCTCCGCATTACGGTGCGAACCCATCGACGCCCCATGGTGGGCCGATCAGTGGAGCCCAGGGTAAGGCGCGATGCGGCTGACCCGGACTGAGGGCGAAGCCTCTCTCCCATCACACCCATTAGTGCCGGAAGCAGAGTGATGGCCGCCAGAATTGCGATTGCTACCGCAAGAGCGCCCGAGGCACCCATGACACTGAGGAAAGGTATGCCCACCAGGAAGAGCCCCAAGAGAGCAATGATGACGGTGATGCCGGCAAAGACCACGGCGTTTCCCGCAGTGCCCACGGCTCGAGCGGCGGACTCAAGGGAATCCTGACCGGCGGCAAGTTGGTTGCGGTGGCGCGACAGAATGAACAATGAATAGTCAATTCCGACCGCGAGCCCGAGCATGACGGCCAGAAGCGGAGCCGAGCTCGATATGGATACCTCGAGAGCCGCAAAAAAGATTGCTCCGATGGCGATGCCGACTCCCACAATGGCGCTGGCGAGAGGAATCCAGGCCGGCCGCACCGACCTGAACGTGACGATGAGGACGAGCCCCGCAAAAGCCACTCCGATGAGCTCGGTGGTCGAGATGCCCGGGTTCTGATCCTGCAGTATTGAGCCCCCATATTCAATGGTGAGACCTGCGTCCTCGGCAATGCTTCTGGTCGCCAAGAGCTCCTCCACCATGTCGTCCGTCACGGCGGGTGATGCTCTATCGAACCGGACCTGGACTATCGCATAGCGACCATCGTCGCTGAGAGCGTCACCGGCAAACTCGTCAAAGGGGGTGGTCGCAGAGTCCACTCCCTCGCCACGTTCCAAAGCTTGGGCCAATTCTTCGATGACTGCTGTGTTGTTCGCGGAGTCCAGTCGTTCTCCCACCGCTGCTACTAACACCACCTGCGCCGATGCGCCCGCGAAAGTGGGGAATACCGCTTCGAGACGGTTGTATGCCTCTTGAGATTCGCTTCCGGGAATCTCAAAAGTCTCCTCGGTCTGCCCTCCCAGCCCGAGGCCTACTCCCATGACGGCGAGCATCGCTAACACCCACGAGATGATGACGCGACCCGCGTTCTGGTAACTCGCCTTTCCCAGGCGGTAGAGAAGAGTAGCCACTTACCGACTCGCCTCCAGATCGAGGGGGGCGCCCATGACCATCGAGGTGACGGCGTCGGTCAACATTGTCGCGAGCTGGTCTTCGGGGACTGACTCCAGCTCCAAAATTGACGCTGAGACAAGCGTGTAGGTCACACCGGAGATGACGATGCCAAACCTGAGCCGGTCGTGCTCGCCTGAGGAGTAGTCCGCGACAAGATCTGCCAGCTGGCCCATCAGCGCTTGAGCTTTTTTTAGCGCCGGTACCGAATCCACGAAATAGGGGTGGGTAATCACGATATGTGTCGCAAGTCGGTGGCTGACCAGGAGTTCCACAAGGTTCTGAGCAAACGCCACTCGGTCGGCATCCGAGGCAAGGCCCCGGATGGCCGTCGCGGACACGAGCTTTTCGGTGGCCTCGAGGGACGAAGCGAGCGCCTCGTCGATGAGTTCTTCTTTGTGGGAAAAGTGATACACCACATTGGCTTTCGAGCAGTTGCTGGCATCAGCAATGTCCTGAAGGGACGTCGCGGCAATACCGCGACGCGCACACAGGTCAAGGGTTGCCTGCAGAATCTGCTCTCGAATACTCACGTAGACGAGCCTAAGGTTGCGGATACCTACTGCCTGACCAAATGGTCAGTTTCTTAGAAACTTCCCAGCTAGCTCCCGGCAGACGCCATGTTTAGACGCTCCGGAAGGCCACAACAGCGTTGTGGCCGCCAAACCCGAAGGAGTTGCTCACCGCTAATTGAGCGCCCGAGCCCAAGTCCCTCGGTGAGGTCACCACATCGAGGGGAATCTGTTCGTCCTGGTTCTCCAGATTGATCGTGGGGGGTGCTGTGCGCTCGTGAACCGCGAGAATCGTGAACACTGCTTCGAGAGCTCCGGTCCCCCCGAGGAGGTGACCGGTCGCGGCCTTCGTGGCCGACACCGGAATGGATCCGACACGGTCGCCAAAAACGGCTTTGAGCGCATGGAATTCCGCGATATCTCCCACCGGGGTCGAGGTGGCGTGAGCGTTGATGTGGGTGACATCCTCCGGCGATGCCCCCGCCTGAGCGAGAGCAGCTAGCACGGCCCGAGAAGCGCCGAGGCCCTCTGGGTCAGGAGCGGTGATGTGATACGAGTCACTGGTGATTCCCCCGCCGGCGAGCTCTGCATAAATCTTTGCTCCGCGGGCTTCCGCGTGTTCCTTGGTTTCCAAAATGATGGTGGCGGCGCCCTCACCCAGGACGAACCCATCCCGGTCAACGTCGTAGGGGCGAGAAGCTCGAGCCGGGTCATCATTGCGCTTAGACAGTGCCTGCATGGCGGCAAACGCGGCGATGGGCATCGGATGGATGACAGCTTCCGTTCCTCCAGCCACCACCACATCGGCAAGCCCCAATTGCAGGTGCTCGTAGGCGTTCGCAATAGATTCTGTTCCTGAGGCACACGCGGACACCACGGTCCTCGCACCCCCCTTGCCGCCCAGCGCCATGCTCACTGCAGCCGCAGCGGCGTTGGGCATCAGCATCGGGATGGTCATCGGGAGAACCCGACGGGGACCTTTTTCGCGCAGCGTGTCCCAGCCATCCAACAGAGTCCACAGGCCACCGATGCCCGTGGCGTAGTCGACCAAGATTCGCTCCGGTGCAACATCGGGGGCGCCAGCATCGGCCCAGGCCTCCCGAGCCGAAATCAGAGCCAGCTGGGCCGAAGGGTCAAGGCGCTTGAACTCTTGGCGCTCGAGAACTTCCTCGGCCTTCACCTTGGCCTGACCGGCAAAAGTGACGGGTAGATCGTATTTCTCTACCCAGTCGTGCTCCAGCGTCGTCACGCCCGATTCCCCGGCGAGCAGAGCTTTCCAGGTGGAGGCGACATCGCCTCCCAGCGGAGAGGTGGCTCCAATACCGGTGACGACGACAGTGGTCATGGGGTATCCCCGAAGGGGATTTCCTTACGCCTGTGCCTTGGTGATGAACTCGACTGCTTCGCCGACGGTGGTGAGGTTCTTGACCTCGTCATCGGGGATCTTCACATCAAACTTCTCTTCGGCGTTGACCACGATGGTCATCATCGAAATGGAGTCGATGTCGAGGTCCTCAGTGAAGGACTTCTCCATGGAGACCTGGTCAGTAGAAATTCCGGTTTCTTCGTTGATGAGCTCGGCAAGACCGGCAATAACTTCCTCTGTGGTGTGAGCCATGATGTTCCTTTTCTGTCGATGTGCGTGGACCGGCTCCAATCTTAGAGCCAGCCCGTGGATCTAGGGGAGTGTGACGACCTGCGCGCCATAGACGAGGCCCGCGCCAAAGCCGATCTGGAGAGCAAGGCCTCCCGACGCTTCGGGATGTTCTTCCACAAGCCTGTGCATGGCCAGGGGAATCGAGGCGGCCGAGGTGTTGCCCGTGGTGGCAATATCTCGAGCGATGAGGACACTCTCGGGAAGACCGAGTTGCTTGGCAAACTCGTCGATGATCCGCATATTTGCCTGGTGGGGAACGAAGGCGGTGAGTTCTTCAGGGGTAACACCCGATTTTTCGAGAGCCTCGGTGGCCACTTTGGCCATTTCCCATACCGCCCAGCGGAAAACTACTTGGCCATCTTGGCGCAGAGTGGGGAATTCACCCTCGGGGTCATCAAAAGCCTCTTTGAGCGGTCGATCCATTCCGACGGAATCCCATTTAGAGCCATCGGAGCCCCACAGGGTGGGGCCAATCCCGATCGTGTCGCTTGGTCCCACGATCGCTGCTCCGGCACCATCACCGAGCAGGAACGAGATACTGCGATCGGTGGGCTTGGCAAAGTCACTGAGTTTCTCCGCCCCCACTACGAGCACGTACTCCGCGGTTCCGGAGCGAATAAGAGCGTCTGCCTGGGCAATCCCGTAGGTGTAGCCCGCACACGCTGCCGAGATGTCATACGCCGCCGCTGGAGTTGCTCCCACACGGTCGGCCAACAGTGCCGCCAACGACGGGGTTTGAACTGAGTTGCTGATGGTGGCCACAATCACGGCACCAATCTGGCCAGGAGCAATGCCCGCCTTCTCGATGGCTTCCGTGGAGGCGCGAACGGCTAGGTCGATGGCTTGCTCAGCATCACTGGAGCGGCGACGCTCGATTATGCCGGTGCGCTGGCGAATCCATTCGTCAGAGGAATCAATGGGTCCAGCGATGTCATCATTGCTGACCACGAGGTCACCTCGGGCTGCGCCCAAGGAGAGAATTCGAGTGAACTGTGCACCGTGAGATTGTGCGAGGGGACTCATGCTCCACTCACTAACTCAAGCGCCGTGGCCAGATCGTCGGGACTGTTGAGTGCCACAGTGGGGACTCCCTTCAGAGCTCTCTTAGCCAATCCCACCAATGCGCCGGCGGGGGCAAGCTCCATCATGCCCTGAATCCCATCCTTCGAGAAGGATTCCATGCAGAGGTCCCATCGAACGGGTCTTGCTACCTGGTCAACCAGGTAGCCAAGAGCGTTATCGGGTGCCACGCGTGAACCATCTCGGTTTGTGTAGAGGGGGTGGTGAGCCACGTGCGTGGTCACGCCCGCAGCGGCTTCCGCTAAAGCCGCCACAGCGCTCTGCATGTAGTGCGTGTGGAAGGCCCCCGCAACCGTGAGAGGAATCACTCGCATGCCCTCCGGTGGGTTTTCCTGAAAGTGTGCGAGGCGGGTGAGCTCTCCCGCAATCACGACTTGGCCACCACCGTTGAAGTTCGCGGCGAAGAGGCCCGCCGCATCAACAGCCTTAGCGAGCACCTCGGGGTCGCCACCGATGACGGCGGACATTCCTGTGGGGGTGGCAGCGGATGCTTCCGCCATCGCGCGACCACGCAGCGCCACCAGTGAGAGTGCATCGTCGTCACTGAGCACACCGGCGAGAGCTGCTGCGGTGAATTCACCGACCGAATGTCCCGCAAACGCCACGTTCGTGTTCTCGGGAAGCGCTTCGAGGAGCGCTCGCCCCACGATGATTCCCGAAGCGACGATCAGGGGCTGAGCAATCGCGGTGTCGGTAATGGTCTCTTGGTGACTGGTCGTGCCGTGGGCGATGAGGTCACTGCCGATGATCTCTGACCATCGCTCGAGATCTGCGCGATAGGAGGGGGACTCAAGCCACGGTGTGAGGAAGCCAGGCTTTTGGGAACCCTGTCCGGGTGCTGCGATAACGAACATGGTCTCTAGTCTCTCGGGGACGGCAGGAAATCCTCTGGTGGAACATGCCTATGGACCACCCCCAACACTGTGGGATTCCTACAGTTTGGTGGGTCCTGAGGGCTGGGGGCTCTGATTGGGCTCGCTCATTGACCCCAAAATAAGAGCGAGGTGAATGGTGAGGGCGTCGCGCGGCACTCCCGGATCCCACTCCACAACTTCGATGATTTTCTTCAGGCGGTAGCGCACCGTGTTGGGGTGAACGAAG
>JAQBZV010000063.1 GCA_027728145.1 Actinomycetota bacterium
GGTGACGGCAAGGAGGGGAGAGGGCCCCTCTGGGTCTTTCACCGTGCGAGCCGATGTCACCGATGGTGATGCGCTCACTACGGCTATTGCCGAGGTCGAGGAAAAGCTCGGGCCCGTTGAAGTTCTTGTCGCTAATGCAGGAATTACGAAGGACACCCTGCTGATGCGGATGAGTGACGAAGACTTTGACAGCGTCATCGCTACAAACCTGGGCGGTGTGTTCAAAGTGGTTAAACGGTGCATCACCTCCATGATCAAGGCCAAGCACGGGCGGGTTATTCTCATCTCCAGCGTCGTCGGACTCTATGGGTCACCCGGCCAAGTGAACTACGCCTCCTCCAAGGCGGCCCTCGTCGGGTTCGCGCGCTCCATCACCCGAGAGCTCGGCTCCCGCGGGATTACGGCGAATGTTGTGGCACCAGGATTCATCAACACCGACATGACCAAGGCTCTCCCTGAAGCTCAGCAAGAGTCCTATCTGAGTTCCATTCCAGCCGGCCGATTTGCCGAGCCCGAAGAAGTCGCTGCTGCCGTGTCCTGGCTGGCCAGCGACGACGCAGGCTACATTTCTGGAGCAGTGATTCCGGTAGATGGTGGACTAGGAATGGGTCACTAAAGCCCGCGCTCCAGCACGGCAAGGACCTCACGCAGGTCAGGAACGTCGATGCTCACGTCCGCCGCAGCTTTTGCGACCGGTTTGGCCATGAAGGCGATCCCGACTGCTGCCTGCCTCAACATTTCGACGTCATTACCACCATCCCCGACGGCTACCGTGTTGGCCATATCAATCGAATGAGAGGTTGCCCAGTCCACCAGGATGGAGGCTTTTGCTTGAGCGTCAACGATGTCACCCACTAGGGAACCCGTCAGGAGCCCGCCATCCACTTCCAGCGTGTTGGCTCGATGGAAATCAAGGCCCAACTCCTCGGCAAGAGGGTCAATCATCTGGTGGAATCCTCCTGACACCGCACCCACGAGATGGCCCTGTGCGTGGAGAGTAGCGACCAATTCGTGCGCGCCATCGGTCAGTGTCACCTGACTGGTGGCAGCCGCGACCGCATCGAGACTGACCCCGCGCAGTGCGGCAACCCTTTTTCGCAGGGACTCCTCAAAGTCCAATTCGCCCCGCATTGCTGCCGCCGTGATTGCCGCAACCTCTGTGGCGATGTCAGGGGAAACAAGTCCTGCGAGAAGGTCAATGCCCTCGTCTCGAGTCAACGTCGAGTCAACGTCGAGAACTACTAGTCGACGCGGCGCGCTCACGCTGGAACCACAAGACCCTTGGCCACCACGGTGACCCCCGACTCAGAGATTGTGAAGCCGCGCGCGACATCGCGTTCCCGGTCAACGCCCACAGTTGCGCCTGGTTCCACCACCACTTCCTTATCCAGGATTGCCCTGCGGACGGTGGCCCCCTGACCAATCACCACTCTCTCAAAAACTATGGAGTCCTCGACAGTCGCGCCCGAGTCGATCCGAACCCACGGTCCCAGAACGCTTCGGGACACGTGGGCCCCGACCACGTAGCACCCCAGCGACACGGTTGATTCCGAGAGAGAGCCCGGGTTGCCATTCTTGTCTTGGACGAACTTCGCCGGGGGAGAGTTCCACTGTTGAGAAAAAATTGGCCAGTCGGTATTAAAAAGATTGAATACGGGGTCCTTCGAAATGAGGTCCTGATGAGCGTCATAGAAAGCATCAAGGGTCCCGACATCGCGCCAGTAAAAGCGGTCGTTGGATCGAGCACCGGGAACTTCGTTGCGGTTGAGGTCATAGACGAACGCTTCGCCACGCTCCACAAAGGCGGGAATTACGTCACCCCCCATATCGTGGGCTGACTCCACATCCCGAGCGTCAGCACGGACTGCTTCCACGAGGGCGCTGGTGGTAAAAACGTAGTTACCCATTGAGGCAAGGACTTCGTCGGGGGAATCCGGAAGGCCGTCAATCGACCGGGGCTTCTCCACGAATTCACTGATGAGGGTGGGATCTTTCCCGTCCACACGGATGACTCCAAATTGATCAGACAGTTCCTTGGGTTGCCGAATACCGGCCACCGTCACCTGGGCACCACTGCTGATGTGGCCCTCTAGCATCTGCTGGAAGTCCATTCGATAGACGTGATCAGCGCCCACCACGACGACGTAATCTGGCTTCTCATCGCGAATCAAGTTGAGGCTCTGGAAGATCGCATCCGCGGAACCCGCGAACCAGCGTTTACCCAGACGCTGCTGAGCAGGCACTGAGGCTACATAGGCATTGAGCATGCCGCTGAGGCGCCAGGTTTGGGACACATGACGGTCCAGTGAATGCGACTTGTACTGCGTCAGGACGACGATTTGTCGAAGACTCGAGTTGATCAGGTTCGAAATGGCGAAATCAATGAGCCGATAATGGCCGGCGAAGGGGACGGCAGGCTTAGCACGGTCCGCGGTGAGGGGCATCAGTCTTTTACCCTCACCTCCGGCGAGAACTATTCCGAACACTTTTGGTGCCGTCACACCCCCAGCGTAGCCGATGGGGACAACCCGAAACCGGGCATCACGGTGGAGTAGGCTTGGGCGATATGTCCGTGGTTGCCACATTCTCCAGCGTCAATTTCGTGCGCGACCAGAGGCCAATCCTGAGCGACATCTCCTGGGTTATTGACTCACAAGAGCGCTGGGTCATTGTGGGGCCCAACGGGGCGGGAAAAACTACTCTCCTGAGCATGCTCGCCTCACTCACGCATCCATCCTCAGGATCCGTCACCATTTTGGGGGAGACGCTGGGGAAAACGGATGTGTTTGAGCTCCGACCCCGGGTGGGGTTCGCCTCAAGCGACATGACCAATCGCATCCCCTACAACGAAACAGTCCTCGACACTGTCCTCACCGCCGCCTACGGCGTCACCGGACGCTGGCGAGAAAATTACGAGGATATCGACAACCGTCGCGCCCACAGGGTTCTTAGCGAATGGAGGCTTGACCACCTCGCCGACACGGCAATTCGAACACTCTCTGACGGCGAAAAAAAGAGAGTGCAGATTGCTCGTGCAGTCATGACGGATCCCGAGCTGCTCCTGCTGGATGAGCCCGCAGGCAGTTTAGATGTCGGCGCTAGAGAAGATGTCATCGAGATGTTGGATCACTTTGCCAGTGACCCGGGATCACCCGCGATGGTAATGGTGACCCATCACGTGGAGGAGATTCCCGCAGGTTTCACACACCTGATGGTGATTGCCGAGGGGCGCATTGTCGGTGCTGGTCCCATTCGTGACACCTTGACGGGGGATGTGCTGAGTGAAGCGTTTGGTCGCCCGTTATCCGTGACACATAACAATGGCCGTTACCAAGCCACCGCGCTCTGATTTTCCTGGTAATGTAGCGCTTTGGCCGGAGGTCTTTCCCGGCCTCCTCGGATCACCAAAGGATTAGCACGTCATGAGAGCTGATATTCACCCCACTTACGTCCCCGTGGTCTTTCGCGACCTAACCTCGGGGGAGAGCTTTCTCACCCGTTCCACGGCCACAAGCGAAAAGACTGTTGAGTGGGAAGACGGCAACACGTACCCCGTGATTGACGTGGAAATTTCGAGCGCCTCACACCCCTTCTACACAGGCAAGCAGAGAATCCTTGACTCCGCTGGCCGTGTGGAAAAGTTCAACCAGCGCTTCAAAAACTTCGGCAAGTAGTCACGCGCGAACTGGCCATTGGCCACTCGCCACAAATCCCGCGTCGCCGGATCCGCGGCGGAACTTTTGATAGTTTTCTGCCCATGCTCGGGACCATTCGATTTGTTGGTCGTGGAGCCATTGAGCATCTCCGGTAAGTGTGTCGGAATGGGCGCGGAGGATGGCTTGGGCAACCCGCCCGGCCGCAATGGCGTCAGCATCAGCGCGGTGTGAATCTTCTAGGGAAACCAGGTAGTGCGCGGCCGCCATTCCCAAGGTTCGCTTGCCCTTGCGATAGGTGTCTACGGCGCGATCGATAACCAACGGGTCAATAATCGGTCGAGGCTCAGCCAGGGGAGTAAGGCCGTATCGCACCATCTCGTGATGCAAAATCGAGAAGTCATACGACGCGTTGTAAGCGACTACGGGGATTCCCTCAGCGAGGTAGTTCTGAACCTTCTGGCCAATTTCAGCCACCACCTCCGCCGCACTGCGGCCCTGCTCCCGCGCCATTTCGGTGGTTACACCGTGAACAGCAGCGGCCTGTTCAGGGATTTCCACTCCCGGGTCTGCCAACCAACTGTGTGACTCGTGAACTTCACCGTCTGGACCAATAATCCCCAGAAAACAGGTCACGATTCGAGCATGGCGGGTATCGAGACCGGTTGTTTCCGTGTCGAAAACCGCGAGGGTGTCGCTCCAGTGGGTCATGAACGAGAGCCTAGGCCACCGATTGTTTTACTCCCGCGAGCGACAGCCAGTAGAAACTCTGCGCAGCGAGCGTGAGAGTCATACGACCCTGTTCGCTCGGGGTGGGGAACGAAGAGCCACCCATCACGTCAGTCACCTTGTTGGCTCTGAATTCCTCGGGCAATTGAAGGTCGACGGATATGGGGTGGTGGGCAAAAGAATAGACACACAGCATGGTTTCCGGGCGTTCACCTGGTCGGCAGTCCTCAGCCCGCATATCGCGCACAAAAGCCAGAGCAGAGGGGTTGTCGGAGGGAACTATCCGCAGAGACCCCACGCCCAGCACAGGGTGCTCTTTGCGAAGGTGCACGAGGTTTCGCACCCAATGGAGGAGAGAAGCCTGTTGCGCGAGCTGAGTCTCCACATTGGAGAATGCGTAGTGATAGACCAGTGACTGCACAACCGGGAGATAGAGCTTGCCGGGATCGGTCGCGGAAAATCCCGCATTTCGGTCGGGAGTCCACTGCATGGGAGTCCTCGAACTGTCTCGATCCTCCAACCAAATGTTGTCCCCCATGCCAATCTCGTCCCCGTAGTAGAGGAAAGGGCTGCCGGGAAGCGAGAGCAACAGGCCATGGGCCAACTCGAGTTCCTTGCGTGAGTTATCCAGAAGTGGCGCAAGTCGGCGGCGAATCCCCACGTTGACCCGCATTCTCGGGTCGTAGGCATACCAGCCATAGAGAGCCTGCTTTTCCTCGTCAGTCACCATTTCCAGCGTCAACTCGTCGTGGTTGCGGAGGAACACCCCCCAGGCCGCACCGGTGGGAACCTCCGTGGTCTCCGAAAGGACCTCGTTCAGGCTCGCAGTTTGCTGCGACCGAAGAGCATAAAAAATGCGGGGCATAATCGGAAAATCAAAGGCCATATGGCACTCGGGGTCTTCGTTTGTTCCCAGGTAGGCGGCGACCTCTTTCGGCCATTGGTTGGCCTCAGCAATAAGGACCCGACCGGGAAACTCCTCATCGATGAAGGCACGGAAGTTTCGCAAGAATTCGTGGGTTTCCGGTTCGCTCTCTCCGGAACCCTCGTCGGATTCATACAGGTAGGGGATGGCGTCGAGGCGAAAACCGTCAACGCCCATGGCAAGCCAAAATCGCGCGATTTCGCGCACTTCTTCGTGGACCTTGGGGTTGTGATAGTTGAGGTCGGGTTGGTGAGAAAAAAACCGGTGGAAGAAGAACTGGCGGCGCTCCGAATCAAAAGCCCAGTTCGACACCTCAGTGTCGGTGAAGATCACCCTAATTTGTTGACGGATTTGGTCGGTGTCTGACCACACGTAGTAATCCCCATAGGGGCCATCGGGGTCCGATCGAGACTGCTGGAACCATTCGTGATCCACAGAGGTGTGATTGATTGGCAAATCCATGACGACTCGCATATTTCGTGCATGCGCTTGGGTCACCAGTTCTTGAAAGTCCTCAATGGTGCCAAACTCTGGCAGGACCTGACGGTAGTCAGCAACGTCATACCCGCCATCTTTCAGAGGTGAGCTATAGAACGGGGGGAGCCACAAAGCATCAATTCCCAGCCACTCGAGGTAGTCCAGCTTGCTGATGAGCCCCACGATGTCGCCCACTCCATCACCATCTGAGTCATAGAACGAGCGAACCATGACCTCATAGAAAACGGCCCGCCGATACCACTGGGGGTCATGCTCAAGCCCTCTGTGAGCAGGGGGAAGCCTAAAATCCATCAGCCAAACTCTCTACGTTATCCGGAGAACTCTAGCGCCAGAGAGCTCTGGAAGCCGAGCTCAGCCGTAGTGACGCGGAATCGGTCGACTCCCTTAGCCACGAGAGCTCTCTCTCGCTTCGGCAGGGTTCTGGTCCACAAACTCCTGGTCTGCCAACTCGTGGGAGAGGAC
>JAQBZV010000064.1 GCA_027728145.1 Actinomycetota bacterium
GGTGCAGCGAAAAGCGGTCCTCAAATGGATAGACAGCAACGGTCTTGAGACCCAGCTCGACGGCAGCGCGGAACGCGCGAATGGCGATTTCGCCGCGGTTTGCCACGAGAATCTTGCTGACCATTGACGGTTTCCCTCCTGAAGGCCGCGACACTTCATCCGCCGGGCGTCCTCAGCCCTAAGCCTAGCCAAGGCTAAGCTAGCCCCGATGCGCGTAATCAGTCTGAGTTCCCTCAAAGGTGGTGTTGGGAAGACCACCGTGACACTGGGGCTTGCCTCGGCAGCCTTCGCCCGGGGTCTCAAGACGCTGGTTGTGGACATGGACCCCCAGTCAGATGCCTCTACCGGCATGGACGTTATCGTCGGACGCCACCTCAATATCTCGCACCTACTGGCCTCCCCACGCTCCTCCCAGGTCAAGAACGCGATTGTTCCCAGTGGGTGGACCAGAAGCCATCCCGGCACCGTGGACGTCCTCCTGGGATCCCCCTCCGCGATGGCGTTTGACACCCCGAGCCTCACAAAAAAGGAAATTTGGCGTCTTGAGGAAATTTTGGCGGCGGTAGAAAACAGCTACGACATCGTCCTCATCGACTGTCCCCCGTCACTCAATGGCCTCACCAGGATGGCCTGGACCGCGAGTGACCGCGTCGCTGTGGTGACGGAACCAGGGTTATTCTCTGTCGCCGCAACGCAGAGGGCTTTTCGCGCAGTGGACGAGCTTCGACGCGGGGTTTCGCCCCGCCTTCAACCCCTGGGCCTCATCGTGAACAGGGTGCGGCCTCAATCCATCGAGCATCAGTATCGAATCGATGAACTCAAGCAAATGTTCGGCGCTCTTGTTTTGCAACCCGAGCTCCCCGAGAGAGCCGCACTGCAGCAGGCTCAGGGAGCAGCGAGTCCCCTCCACGTGTGGCCGGGGGAAAGTGCCGAAGAGATGGCACTGAACTTTGACCTCATTTTGGACAGAGTTATCCGCTCAGTCCAGCTCTCGGGAGCCGAGACTAGCTAGCGCGCTGGTTGCGACGAGCGGCGAGCTCGTCGCGCGGATCGATGCCCGCGTTGGTGGCCTCAACAGACACCAGGGATGATTCGACCTCGCGAAGGACCTTGCCCACGGCAATGCCAAAGACGCCCTGGCCACGGCTGACGAGGTCAATAACCTCGTCGTTGGAGGTGCACAGGTAAACGCTGGCACCATCGGACATCAAGGTGGTCTCAGCCAGACCCGTAATGCCGGAGGCCCGGAGTTGCTCGACGGCGACACGAATTTGCTGGAGCGAAATACCAGTGTCCAGCAGGCGCTTCACCAATTTCAAAACCAGGATGTCTCGGAAGCCGTAGAGGCGCTGAGATCCGGAACCTTGGGCACTCTGAACGGTGGGTTCCACCAAACCGGTGCGCGCCCAATAGTCCAGCTGACGGTAGGTAATTCCCGCAGCAGTGGCTGCAATGTGGCCGCGATAGCCCTGCTCTTCTTCGATGATGGGCAAACCATCAGTGAACAGCAACTCTTTCGCGTACTGCTCAGTGGTGTTATCTGACGATGCCATCTCTCACCTAACCTTAATCTTCCACTTGACCCTTAGGGGTGCCCGCTCACGATACCCGTAACCGGAAAAAGTCTGGGGTAAGAACCCCTCCAACGCTCTGGCGTGTCGCCAGAGGGAATCCTATGACTCTAGCTTGTTGATGGCGTCTCGGGTAAGGACCTGCCGCAAAGTTGTCAAAATGTCAGAGAGCTCTCGGCCCTTTTCGCGGAACTCGTCTTTGGACATTTTCTTACTCGCTCCACCCGATGCACTCACGGCCTGCGAGACAAGACCAACCTCACGATCAACAGCCAAACGCATCCCTCGAAGGTGCCGGGGTTCGAGCCCAAATCGTGCCGCATCGACCACAGACTTGAGGACGATGGCGTCGTGCTCAGAATAAATACGCTTCGGTTCCACTAAGCCAGCCGAGATGGCTCCATCCAGAACGCTGGCGAGCGCGCCGGTCTTATCGAGCAGTTCTTGCTTAGTCAGGCGTTGAGAATCAATAATCGGCACGCTGCCCGTCACGGGAGCTGAGTTGGGCAGTGAGGGGGTTTTTCCCTCGTCGAGCTCATCTAAGTACTGCTTGATTACGCGCAGTGGAAGGTAGTGGTCACGCTGGGCCGTCAGAACAAAACGCAAACGATCCACATCGGCGGCAGAGTAAGTCCGATAGCCAGCTGGGGTGCGACCCGGAGAGACAAGTTCTCGGTCTTCCAAGAAGCGCAGCTTCGAGGGAGAAAGGTCGGAAAACTCCGGAGTCAGCTTTGCCAAAACCTGGCCTATCGACAAGAGCTGCGGCCTAGTGCTCGCCGCAGAGGTCTGACGTGCTGGACTGGCGCTCACGACGCGGAACCTCCCGCATCACGACTGGACCGCGATGCATAAAAGGTCATCCGAAACTTTCCCACCTGGACCTCTGCCCCGTCGTGGAGGAGTGCCTGGTCGACGAGGACGCCGTCAAAGTAGGTGCCATTGAGAGAACCCATGTCCTTGACTTCGAAAGAGCTGCCGTGTCGAACAAATTCTGCATGACGACGCGACACGGTCACGTCATCGAGGAAGATGTCGGCCTCCGGGTGGCGACCAGCAATGGTGGAATCCTGGTCCAGGAGAAACCTGGCTCCGACATTGGGGCCCTTCCGAACAATCAGCAAAGCCGACTCGGCCGGCAAGGCCGCAATGATCTCTTGTTCTTCGAGGGAAACACCTGACTCGAGACCCTGCAGCTTCTGCTGGAACTCCGGACCAAACTTCTGCGTTGGGTCGGGGGCGCCTGTGCTATCCGGGCCAGTCGGTGTCTCGCTCATTCCACTCCCTCGGGGTCGAACTCACCCTATCTCAAGAATTGGCACTCTCGCGAGTCGCCTTTCGTGCGATCGAAATAGCGTCAAAAAGGTACGAAAATCCCACCACCCAGTAGAGCGCCACGGTGGCCAAAGCGAGCACCCACGCAATCGGATTGGTGACCTCACCGACCTCCGGGAAGACCGCTCCGAGAAGAAAAAGTGGGAGGACAACCAACATGGCAAAGGTGGCAACCTTGCCCCACCACTTGACAGGCAGGGTGGCAGCACCGTATCGAGCCATCACCACTCCCCCGATTCCCAGCAGCGCGTCGCGCAGCATGACGGCAATAACAAACCACCAGGGCACAACGTCTTGAATCGCAAGAGCAATAACTGTCGCCGCGATAAAGAGTCGATCAGCGAACGGGTCCAGGAATTGGCCGAGCTTGGTGATCTCATTCATGTGGCGCGCGATCATGCCATCCACGAAATCAGTCAAGACCGCGACCACGAGCAAGACGAACGCAATGAGCAGGCGGTCCTCGATGACCAGCCACAAAAACACGGGAATCGCCATGAGTCGAATCACGCTGACGGCATTGGCCAACGTGAAAATTCGGGAGCTTGCGACTTGCTCATCGGCCATGGGGCCAGTGTAGGAGTCAAACGTGAATTTTCAGGGACTTCACAGCGCCACCCCGCGACCAATACCCCGTCATCGACAGAGTGGGGCAGTACTCTGTCGACATGTCGTGCATACGCTTCAACACCACAGCAATGAAATCCCAGCTCGATGAAGCTCGAGCGGTGGGCCTCGGCGACGATCCGGTCGCGTCCTTCCTGTCGCCAGAAATCACCGAATCCAAGGTGAAGCGCATCGTCACGATGTCGCAGGACCCCAATCCCAAGATTCGAGAGAGTGCAGCCCTCTCCTACCATGCCCCGCTCGCGGTCTATGAAAAGTTAGCGAAAGACCCCGATGTTGGTGTCCGCAGTTGCTTAGCAAGAAACCACGCAACTCCCTGCGACGTGCTGCGACAGCTGGCGAAAGACTCCTCCGAAACCGTCCGTGCATTTGTGGCCGTGAATTTCAACGTGCCCGAGGACGCTATGGAAGAACTCGCGAAGGACGACAGCCCCACAGTGCAGAAGCTCGTCGCGTGGAAGGCATCGCTGAAAGAAGACGCCGAACTCGTCACCGCCTAGGTTCCTGCTTGATGGAACCTTTTCGGGAGGACGGCGGCGACCGCCACCAACACCTTGTATCGAAGGCTCGGGATGGTAACGGCGCGACCTGCCTCGACCGCACGGAGTGAGCGCTCAACAACATAGGGGGCTTCTAACCACAAGAAGCTCGGGTACATGGCGATGTCCATGCTCATCCGCTGGTGAAATTCAGTGCGGGTAAAACCCGGAGCGACAGCGCTGACGTGAACGCCCCGAGACTTATAGGTGGCATTGAGCGAGCGCGCCATACTGAGCCCCCACGCCTTGTTAGCGGAATAGGAGCCTCGCGCCAGGTAGCCTGCCACGCTCGACACAAACACCACGCGGCCCTCTCCACGCTCCAGCATTCCGGGCAGAGCGGCTTTGGTGAGCTCGAGAGGAACTGTCACGTGGATTGCGAGGTGGTTGCGCTCCTCCCCCACATCACTCGTGGCGAGGTCTTCCCCAATTCCATAGCCCGCGTTGTTGACCAGAACCCGCACAGGTCTGCGAGAATCGGCCAGCCTTTTCGCCACTCTCGCGACGTTGCGAGGTGCGTGAAGGTCCGCGGAGAGCACTTCGGTCGCAACCGAGAAGTCCCGCTCAACCTGGTCCGCCAGGGCCTGGAGCCGATCTCGGTCTCTCGCCACCAGAACGATGTTGTGACCTGCTCGAGCGAGTGCTCGCACGTATTGTGCACCCAAACCACTGCTCGCGCCGGTGACTAGTGCCCATCGCTGGTGTGTCATCGGGCCAGTCTAGAAGTCGGGCAACGCCCAAGTGCTAGTGGGCTGCCCGCGACGAACGAATGAGTGCCCCCTGGGCAACAATCAGTGCTACGACAGCGACGACACCGGCCACGCCCAGGGCTATCACCGGCAGTACGTCACCGGATGGTGCGAGCAATTCCCGGCCCTCACCCTGCCACGGCCAGAGCGCCCGCAGAGAGCCGAGCATCAAGCCGGTCATGATGGACAGCGTGATGGCCAGGTGGTGTGCGAGAAGCCATTGCAGCGCCCTGACAAAGAGGCCCAGGCCCACAAGTGCCCCGCCGATAAACACTCCGAGATAGGCGACGTCACGATCGTTCACCGCCGACAGGGTGGGCTGATACATCCCCAGAGTCAGCAGAAGGTAGGACCCGGATACCCCCGGGAGCACGAGAGCGCAGACCGCGAGCGCGGCGGCCGGAGCCACCCAAATCAACGAATCACTGGGCAGAGTCGCCCCCGGTAAACCCAGGGCACCAAAGGTGAGGGCGGCGCTGGCAATCGCCCCGAGAACAAGAGCAGGAGACCACGCGGAGCCAACCATGCGCAGAGGAACCCAGAGGGAGGCCAGGATGAGTCCTGCAAAGACTGCCCTGGAGTGAACGGGGAAGTCCTCGAGCAGGGGCTCCAATAACCACGCACCCAGGAATATCCCGGTAATCATGCCCAAGGCCACCGGTATCACCACGGCCCAGGAAACCTGACGCCACGGCCCTCGCATGGCCGAGGGCCCACCGCGAACTCCCGAGAGCAGAGCCTGCACAAGGCTCGATGCAGAGCGAATAAGTGTTTGGTAGACGCCAACAATAAGAGCAACAGTGCCGCCGCTGACCCCCGGCACGATTTCAGCCAACCCAATGAGGAATCCGCGGACCGCGTTCAGCACAGCACCCACCAACCTCGTCATGGGGAACTACCTTTCGTGCCGGGCGATTGTGCGCTCATAGTGCTTGGAGAGTAGCGAAAGGGTGACGCTTGCGAGGTGACTACTCGCCGATGAGGTCAATTATCTGCGGACCAGCCACAATCACGACCGCAAGGAGAGCCACCACCCAACCCACGATTCGCCACGCTCGCACACGCTTGTCGTTGTCATCCGTCATTCCCCCAGTGTATTCCGGGGTGGGGAGAAGTCCGCTGACACCGGCGCAGGACCAAGCCGCTACGCTCAGGGGCCATGAGTAGCTACAGCGTGACCAACATTGGACCCCTGGATTCGTGGCGAGATCACTTCGGCGGCTTTGTGCCCGCGACCACGCGAACAGGCAGACGCGTCGTTGACCACGAATTAGATGGCGATGTCATCGGCATCAGCGCCACAGTCTACG
>JAQBZV010000065.1 GCA_027728145.1 Actinomycetota bacterium
CGCGCATGGCCCGCACTCAAAACGCCGGCGGCGACCTTTTTTTGAACGTCTGCAGGAAGGCGCAGGAGCCGCAACGTGTTTGTCACCTGGGGGCGTGATCGACCCAACTTGGTCGCAAGTTCGTCCTGGGTAATCCCAAAATCAGACAGAAGCTGTTGATAGGCCGACGCTTCTTCCAGCGCGTTCAGATTCGCCCGGTGGAGATTCTCCAACAGAGCGTCGCGCAGCATCGCGTCATCCTCTGTCTCACGCACCACGGCAGGAATTGTGGCTAATCCAGCGGCCGTGGCCGCGCGAAGCCTGCGCTCACCCATGATCAACTCGTAGCGGATTGGGCCCTCCGGCTTGGCCAGCGGACGAACCACAATGGGTTGAAGCACACCGAATTCAGTCACCGAGTGAATGAGCTCGTTGAGCTCCTCCTGATGAAACTCTTTCCGCGGCTGTTGAGGGTTGGGACGAATTGCCGCCGGTGAGAGCGCGGCAAGGCTCGCCCCGGGGATTGATACCAAATTGGCTGTCTCAGACGCCGAGGGGAAGAACACGTCCACGGGACGCTCCCCCGTGGTGGGGGCACCAGGAATGAGTGCGCCAATGCCTCTGCCAAGTCCAGTTCTTTTTTGTGCCATTACTGCGGTGCTCCTCTATGGGCTATTTCCAGGGCTGCTTCTTGATAGGCCACAGCTCCTGGAGAGCTGTGGTCATACCCAATCACTGTCTGTCCGTAACTGGGTGCCTCTGACACGCGGACCGATCGGGGAATCAGTGTGTCGAGGGTTTGGTCGGGGAAGTGCAATCTCACGTCGGACACGACCTGGTGGGCAAGATTTGTGCGGGTATCAAACATCGTCAACAGAATTGTCGAGAGGGTTAGGTCAGGATTGAGGTGGCCTTTGACGAGCTCAATATTTCGCACGAGCTGGCTGACGCCTTCTAACGCGTAGTACTCGCACTGAATGGGTATCAAAACCTCGTGAGCTGCCACAAAAGCGTTGACGGTCAGAAGGCCCAACGAGGGAGGGCAATCAATAAAGATGTAGTCAACACCGGCTCCCTCCGGTGACTCCACAAACACCTGAAGGGCTCTCTGCAGTCGGTATTCTCGAGCAGCCATCGACACCAATTCAATTTCGGCCCCCGCCAGATCCAGATTGGACGGCGCACACAGAAGCTGGGGGTTCTCGGGACTTACCTGCACCACATCCGCTAGAGGTGTTACCCCCACCACCACGTCGTAGATACTCGGGACATCGGCATGATGATTGATCCCGAGCGCCGTTGAAGCGTTTCCCTGGGGGTCTAAATCAATCACCAGCACACGGCTCCCAAAACGGGCGAGAGCCCCCGCAATATTGACCGCCGTGGTGGTTTTTCCCACGCCACCCTTTTGATTAGCCACAGTAAAGACTCGAACTTTCGATGGCTTAGGAGCCACCGCGCCTGCCAGGGCCGCGCGACGTTTACTCAGGTCAGCCAGTTCCGCCGCCAGTGGGGTGGTTTGATCAAACTGCGGCTGCGTCACCTAGGAATTCCCTCCGATGTTTCACGTGAAACATCTGTCGTGTTCTATCCCACTGTAGCCCGAAAGATTCGGGTTTCTTCGGTGCCAAACTCGGGGCCCGTAATCTCGATGCTGGGGTTGGTGACGCGCCACTTGACCAACACCGCTGCCGCGCTACGGACCTCCTCATCAACCTTTTGACCTTTCATAAGAACGAGCTCCCCGCCCGGCTTGAGAAGGGGTGCTGCGAGCGGCACCAAGGTTTTCAATGCACTGACCGCGCGGGCTGTGACGTACTCAGCCACGACGTGCCCAGCCGCCTCCTCAGCCCTTTCGTTCCGCACAGTCACATTGGTCAGCCCCAGTCGCTCGGCCTCCTCGCGCAACCAGACAGCACGTCGGCCCAGAGGTTCAATAAGCACGCACTGAATGTCCGGTCTCATAGCGGCAATCACCAGTCCGGGGAATCCTGCGCCAGACCCAATATCAATGAGAGTTCCCGGCCCCACTGTGTGGGCGACCAAAGCAGAGTTGAGGATGTGACGCGTCCAGAGTCGGTCGAGCTCACGCGGACCCACCAGCCCAAGTTGCTCACCCCATTCGGCTAAATGATCAGCAAAAAGCCGGAGCATAGGTAGTGCATCACCGCAGAGCCGGGCCGCTGCTGCGGGTTCTGCCTCGATCTCCGAATGTTTCACGTGAAACATTCCTAGGAGGCGGCAGTAATGACCGTGTGGCGGTCCTTGCCTTCGCCTTCTGAACCTGACTGGAAGCCGCGGTCACCCACCATGTCATGCACCAACTTGCGCTCATAACTGCTCATGGGAGGAAGCGCTGCCGACTTGGCGCCGTTTTCAATCTTGTCGATGGCGACCGTGACGAGCTTCTCGAGCTCTTTCTCACGAGCCTCTCTGGAGCCTCCAATATCGAGGACCAGCCGAGCGAACTCTCCGGTCTTCTGTTGCACCGCTAACCGCGTCAAGTCCTGGAGCGCGTTCACCACGTCAGGAGCAGACAGCGGGTCGAGGTCGTTGGTTTCCGCCGACCCCACGGTTACGTATGTCCTCTCCTGTCGCACCTCGATTTCAATATCGCCATCGAGATCGGCGATGTCTAACAGGTTTTCCAAATAATCAGCGGCCAGCTCTCCCTCATCGGGGACAACCATCTCTGAGTCTTTCGTGGCCATCATTTCCTCTTCTTCTTTTTCTTCGAACGACTCTTCCCCTTGGGTTGGGGGCGTTGACCTTTTTCTGGCTCTTCCTCGGGCTCTTCGTCCTCTTCGATGAGCACTATCCCTTTACGAGCGCGCCGCTTGGCAAGCCTGGCGTCGCGTTCTTTTTCTGCTTCGCTTCCGGGAGTGGGGAGGTTTCTGATCACGATGAACTGCTGACCCATCGTCCAGAAGTTTGAGACGAGCCAGTAGGTCATAACACCCAGTGGGAAGTACACACCTGAGAAGAGGAACACCAGGGGCAGCATGTACAGGAGGATCCGCTGCTGGCGGTACATCGGGCTTTCTTTCATCGCCGGTGACTGGTTTTTCGACATGATCTGCAACTGCGTAATGAACTGCGATGCCGACATCAGGACAACCATGATTCCCGCGGTAATCGCGATGCCGATGGTTTCTCCCGAGCTATAACCAGAGCCCTCCGAGAAGGCGGCAATCATGGTCGCTTTCAGCGGCGCGAAACCGAAAAGAGCTGCCTGCCCAAACTGTTCGGCGAGCTCCTCCGTCATGAAGGAAACGCCCGCGCGACCTTCTGCTGCTGTTTGGAGCACGCGGAACAGTCCAAAGAAAATTGGCATCTGAAGCAAGAGCGGCAAACACGAGGAAAAAGGGTTCGTCCCCGCCTTGGAATACAGTGCCATTGTTTCCCGAGACATTGCTTCGCGGGAGAACTGGTCCTTCTTGCCCTTGTATTTATCCTGAATCTTCTTCAGTTCTGGAGCAATCTCCATCATGCGGCGTTGGCTTTTGATTTGACGGACGAAGACCGGGATCAGTGCTGCCCTCACCAAAAGAACCAACACCATGATCGAGAAGAACCATGCGGACCCAGAGGCCGGATCCATACCCATGGACTCGAGGATTGCGTGGGAACCCGCAAGCACTGCCTCAATGACCCATCGAATTGGCCAGAGGATTGTGTCAAAAAACTCCACGCGCTTACCTTCCCTTTACTCCGACAAACCCTACCGGTCCCACTTCATAGCGAGACTTCGGCCCCGGAGGTGGATCATCGATTCCACCTCGGGACCACGGGTTGCATCTCAGAATGCGCCAGGAGCCTAAGACGGCTCCTTGTGCTACCCCATGGTACTGAATCGCCTGCAAGGTATACGCCGAACAACTGGGGTAATACCGGCACACCTGGCCATAGAGCGGCGAGATTACCTTGCGGTAGCCCAGCAGAATAGCGATCGCGAGGTTGCGCGGAATCAAGACCAGCCAGTACACAACCGTCATCGAGACTCCACCAGGTGCGCCACCAACTGTTCCCACTCGCGAGCGAGCACCTCGAAAGACGCAGTTGAGCTTCCTGACTGAGCTCTCACCACCACGTCGTAACCGACCGGGTTTTCCGCCAAGGTGTGAGCAGCCAACGCTCGAAGGCGACGCTTCACAAGGTTCCTGGTGACCGCGCCCCCCACCTGTTTGGACACAATGAAACCAAAACGCGCCGGTGAATCACTCTCGGTACTCACTCGTGACGCCATCACGATCGACGACCGAAACTTAACGCCGTGACGAGACACGCGTCGAAGCTGTTCGCCGTCGACAATACGGTTAACCCGCGCTAACACGCGGCGCCCTCCGAGTTAGGCGGAGAGACGCTCGCGGCCTTTACGGCGACGAGCGGCGAGGATGGCGCGACCGGCACGCGTGCGCATACGCAAACGGAATCCATGAACTTTGGCACGCCGACGGTTGTTGGGCTGAAACGTGCGCTTACTCATAACAAGAACTCCCTGTTGCTGATCCGGCTAAGAGGCCGGGACATCTGCTCCCGAATGCGGGACACTACAGGATAAGCCTCAAATCTCACCGGGTCAAACTAAATTTCGCAAATGGAGTTATCCACAGCTACTCTCTAGTCTGGACACACCACCCCACAGGACCTCCAGAATAGGTGTCTACTTCGGAGCAGGTGAAAGAAAGGCTCTCGTGTGACGGACCCAGAAAACGACGTGCTCGATTTCTGGCATAACGCCAAGAGCTACCTCACCACTGATTCACGCATCACCCCGCAGCTCTGGGGGTTTCTTGATCTGGTGGAACCGCGAGGTGTCATGGGCGGAGTTCTCTATCTCGAGGTTCCTAATGAGCTCACCCGGGGCATGCTCGAACAACGCGTGCGGTTACCCCTCTTGGCTGCACTGGAAAGCATTGAGGACTCGGACATCAGCAGCTTTGCCATTGTGGTGAACCCAGAAATAGAAAGCGATGTACTGCAGATTCCTGCAGAAGATGGGCTCATGCCCGCCTATGCGCCGGAGACCTCCCACGCTGACCCTGTTCTGACGGGACAAGACCAAACGCGTCTCAACAACAAGTACAGCTTTGACAACTTCGTGATCGGGTCGTCTAATCGTTTTTCACACGCCGCTGCAGTTGCCGTGGCGGAAGCGCCCGCAAAGGCCTACAACCCACTCTTTATCTACGGCGGGTCTGGCCTGGGTAAGACCCACCTTTTGCACGCTATTGGCCACTACGCGCAGAGTCTCTATAAAGGCATTCGGGTTAGATATGTATCTTCAGAGGAATTCACCAACGACTTCATTAATGCAATTGCCAACAACCGCGCACCCGAATTCCAGGCGCGTTACCGGGAAATCGACATCCTCCTGATTGACGACATTCAATTCTTGCAAGGTAAAGACTCCACCCAAGAAGCTTTTTTCCACACCTTCAACACTCTGCACGACCACAACAAACAAGTTGTTGTCACCAGCGACCTCCCTCCCAAGCAACTGACCGGCTTCGAAGACCGGATGAGAAGCCGCTTCGAATGGGGTCTCATCACCGATGTTCAGGCCCCAGACCTTGAAACGCGTATCGCTATCTTGCGCAAGAAAGCGGCCAGTGAGCGAATTGACATCGGCGACGACGTCGTCGAATACATGGCGTCCAAGGTGTCCTCGAACATTCGCGAACTAGAAGGTGCCCTTATTCGTGTCACCGCGTTTGCCAACCTTAACAAGGCCACCGTCGACATGCCGCTCGTTCAAACCGTGCTCAAGGATCTAATTCTCACTGAGGACACCAATGTGGTGTCCCCAGCGGACATCATCAGCATCACCGCAACGTTCTATCAGCTCAGCGTCGAAGACCTGTATGGCTCTTCTCGATCACAGACAATTGCACTCTCTCGGCAGGTAGCCATGTATCTCTGCCGGGAGATGACAAGTC
>JAQBZV010000066.1 GCA_027728145.1 Actinomycetota bacterium
ATGCCAGGGTTTTTGGTGGCGGGGCTTGGTGGGGTCCTGGGTGAGGTGCTCATCCCCCAACACCACGAAGGACAGGTGTCGAACGATTGCCCTGATGCTGACCTGGAAGTGCTTAGCCAGCATGGAGGGGGTGAAGCCGGTCAGATAGAGCTCTAGGAGTTCTTTGGTGCTCTGATCACTCCAGACGGGGGGACATATCTGGAACTGGGGGTTATCCAGAAAGCCCGGTGAGGTGTGAAGAGCGTGGAACAGCTGCTCTGCTTTGTTTTGCATCATGACTTTCTGGGCGCTTCGCAGTGCATCGCCGTCGTAGTCGACGTCGATGGCACGAAAGATCAGCGCTGCCAGCTCTGGGGCAACCTCGTGCTCACAACCCCCTGATCCTTCGCAGGGAGTGGAGGTGGTGACTTCTGCGGTCTCGGTGAATCGAATACGGGCTTTACGCCCGTCTTCTAATTCCAGTACTAATTCCCTCAACATGAGTTCTCCTTACGTCTCTAACGTTACGGAGGACCGGTGACATGGGAAAAGATGAGAGATCGTGGTGACACTGGCGTAGCCGAGGGTTTCCTCCACAGGCATCGAGTTTCCACAACCTGGGTGGGAGGCATGGCGCTGGTGGCACGGAGTGCTTACTCTCTGCCCATGCCTCCGAAGCAGAGCGACTAACCCACCACATCGAAGTGGGTTTGCCAGGTGACGAGGGTCTCGTCGTCTGTGCGCAGACGCAGCAGGTCAGGGGCGGCCCCTCGTTCCCGGTGGAGCTCGAGGAAGGTTTCTTCGAGCCATTCATAGGCTTCCCACCGGTCGGTGACGATCACCTCGGTCATCTCGATCCGGTGGTCCTGGTGGTAGACAAAATCACAGATATAACGCTCAAACATGGGCCTCCTGGGTTGTTGGGATGCAGAAACATACACCCCACCACCGACATGAGCTCATGTCAGTGGTGGGGGATATGGTCTTTCCTCTACTGAGGAAAGGTGTGGGGATGAGCCAGAAGGATGCTGAGGGTGTGCTCGATGACGCTATTGGTGAGCTCGTGCAGGAGGGGGATCCTGGAGCCATTGTGACCGGGTGGGTGCTGAGCATCAGCGTGAAGCACCCCACCATGCCACGAGGTGATGGCTATATCTCTCTCAACTCAGAAGGTTTGCCCTATCACTCCCAGATAGGTCTGCTCCATGCAGCGCTCGAGGAAAAGAACAACCAGATCCTGGTCAACACTTTCTTGGAGGCCGGTCGTGGCTGAGGAAGAACCGACGTATTGCCCCAAGTGCCGTGCTCCGTGGGTGTGGGGAAATGACTTCTGTGTTCAGTGCGGTCATGTTCTTCGGTAGCGGCTGTGAATCCCGCACCACCCCTATACAGAGGCCCCGGTGGGGCGTAGAGTTCCACAAACCCGAGGAGGACCACGGATGATCGAACACGAAGCGGATTACTGTCCTGATTGCAACGCCATCTGGCCCAAAGGTCAAGAGAAGTGCACGGGGTGTGGGTTTGTGACCATGGACGAGGGTGATGTGCATTCTGGTCCCGCCGGCTACTCCCCCAACACTGCCTACCCGGAGACCCAATACGGCAGCGATTTTGACGAAGAAGCGGAGTGGAACCAGTAGGTTTCGCCGTCAAACTAAAGAAAGTTATAACCCCAAACCGTTACACGCTGGCAACCCACGCGCGAAGCGCTCGGGTTAGCGTCAGAGAGTAAATCCAGTTTCGTTCGAGCGCGTCCTCAGAGGTTTCAACCCCGACGCCGTGCAGGCGCACATCGACGAGCTCGAGAGGGAGAGATCATCGCTGCTTGCACAGCTGGCAGAAGCACAAGAAGCCCACACGGCACTTCGCTTGAGCATGGTGAAGCAGGTCGAGGAAGCCAGTGCCGAAGCAGCCATTGTGCTGGGGCACGGTCGAAGCGAGGCGGCTCGCATTCGCGAAAAAGCAATCGCGGAATCCGACACCATTCTCGAAGCCGCGCGCCAGAACGCCGAGGACATCGAATCCGAGGCTCAGTCTGCGCGCGAGCAGGCGCAATCACTGCGGGAACAAGCCAAGCTCGAAGCTGATGACATCAGGTCGAAGGCAGAAGACAACGCCACCTCCATCCTCAACTCCGCGCGATCTCGCGCCTCCCACTTGGAAGAGGAAGCCGCCTCCACGCTGGAGGAGGCAACAAAGCGGAGCGAACAGCTCGAAAGCGAGCTGCGGCTGCAGAAACAGGATCTCGACCGTCACGAGAGTGACGTTCGAGACCAGGCAGACTCTTATTCCCTCCGCGTTCGCCGCGAAGCCGATGCCTATGCGAGGGCCAGTGAAAAACGAGCTCTGGATCTGGAGAAGCAGGCGGAGGAAATCCTTGCTGACGCTAAGCGCACCGCTTTTGACATCACCTCGCGAGCAACCACCAACGCCCGAAAGAACCTAGAAGAGTCTCTGCGCTTAGTGAACCTGATCTTCTCCGATGTGAGTGGGTCTTTGGCCGAGGTCACTCGTATTCGCGGAGTTCTCGGTGACGAGGTCCAACGCTTGGCGGTGAGGGAGGCTCCCACGCAGTCTCTCACCGATGTGGTGAACCCTCCCTCACTCGACACCTCGGACGACGAGCTCCCCGAGGATGACCGGAGCTAGGTCCACCTCTCGGGCCCCTGGGTGCTCAGCTTTTTCCAGGGTGGTCGCCGTACACTCGGGGTTCTAAGAGCTCCTACCCCGTAAAGGATTGTCGTGCGCACAGCTGTTACCGCCTGGACCCCCTCCGCCGTTGTCGTTGCCCTGATTGCTGCCGGTCTCATTGCCGTGCCAATGCAGGCCAGCGCGGTCGATCTCCCCGAGAAGAGCGCCGAGGACATCATCGGTTTGATGGCACTCGAGCCCGTCGCCTTCTCCGGCACCGTCGTCAAGACCTCTGACCTCGGTCTGCCCGAGCTCGAGATGAGCTCCATGATGAGCACCGAGATGGTCGCGGAGATGGAAGAGTCCATGCCGGAGGGCTTCGAGGAGTTCATCCCGCAGCTGATCGATGACAATGTCATCACCGAGGCAATCTCCTTTGCCGCCGGAACAGACCGGGTTCGCGTGTATGCCTCGGAGGAGGGAATGCGCGCCCAGATTCTTGACCCACTGAGCCAGCGCGATGTCATCGTGAACTCCACCGAAGCCTGGTCCTACAACGCGAAGACTCAGGTTGCCACCCAGGTTACCTTCGATAGCCCCGTGGCCTCCAAGGATTTCGACGACGCAGCGTCCTCACTCGAGGTTGACCTCTCCAACCCCAACGCCATCGCCGAGCTCGTCCTCGAGCAGGCCGGTCCCAACACCACGGTGACCGTGGGCGAGCCCCGCCTGGTGGCGGGTCGCGCCAGCTACACCCTCGTGGTAGAGCCCGGTGAGGCAACCTCTCTCGTGGACTACGTGACGCTCTCCATCGATGCGCAGACCGGCTTGGGTTTGGGCGTCCAGGTGTACTCCACTCAGCAGTCCGAGGTGGCGATGAGTGTGGAGTTTGAATCCCTCGACCTCTCCACCCCCGACGCCAGCCTGTTTAGCTTCACACCCCCACCCGGTGCCACCATCGAGCAGCCCGAGTTGCCGGCAGACTTCGACGCCTCACTCCGCGAACTAGCCTCCGAGGAGCTCGGCGATGCCGAGCGCGAAGCGCTCGCTCGTGAGCTGGCTGCCAGCTTCGGTGTTGACGTCGAGCCTCGACAGATCGGTGAGGGGTGGACCACGGTCGTCGCCCTCGACGCCCTGCCCGAGATTTTCCCCCGGGAGATGCTCGAGAACGAGCTGTTCGGTGATCTGACCATCCAGGTGGCAGGGGGAACAGTGTTCTCCACTCCCCTAGTGAACGTGTTGATCACCGACTCCGGTGAGGTGTTTGCAGGTGCGCTGACGATTCAGGCCCTGCGTGACATCGCCGCTGGCTAAGTGACTCCCACCGGCGCGTATGCGCTCGAGACATCGGGGCTGACCAAAACCTTTGGCAGCCACGATGCCGTGGCAGACCTGAGTTTGCAGGTCCCCCACGGGTCCGTATTTGGGTTCTTGGGACCCAACGGTTCCGGGAAAACCACCACCATTCGGATGCTCCTGGGCCTTGCCTCCCCCACTTCCGGGCAGGTGAGCCTCCTGGGTCACCCCATCCCCGGGGAGCTCGATGTTGCTCTGCCGAAGGTCGGTGCCCTCGTGGAGGGCCCCGCGTTTTATCCCTACCTGTCGGGACACAAAAACCTGCTCCGCTTCGACGCAGCCGATCGCTTCTCCGACTCCTCCACCCGCGCTGAGCGCGTGGCGAGCGCGCTCGCGCGGGTCGGGCTCTCCAACGCGTCGGACAAAAAAGCGGGCGAGTATTCCCTGGGGATGAAACAACGCCTCGGTTTAGCAAACGCGCTGCTGAAGCCCCGTGAGCTCCTCATTCTGGACGAGCCCACGAACGGCCTTGACCCGCAGGGAACGAGGGAGGTGCGAAACCTCATTCGGTCTCTCGCCTCGGAGGGCATCACCATTTTTCTCTCCAGCCATCTGCTGGGCGAAATCGAACAGGTCTGCTCCCACGTCGCCGTCATGTCCGAGGGCGCCCTCGTGGCACACGGCTCCCTCGAGGAGCTCCGCCAGGGAACCTCCGCTCGTCTGGTCCTCGAGGTGAACCTGGTCACCGCGGCCAAAAAGGTACTCAAGACTTGGGGAATCACGCCCACCACCGCCACTCGCGTGGGGTCGACCACCAGGCTGGTCGCCCCAGTGGAATCCTCCCTCGATGTGGGGGCCGTGAACACTGCCCTGGTGTCTGCCGGAGTAACCGTGAGCTCGCTTCTCATCGAGCAGCCGACCCTCGAGGAATACTTCGTCGGTCTTACCGGAGAGGGGTTTGACGTTGCCCGCTAATTCCCTGCTGGCTCGCTCGTTGAGCCTGTCGCTGATGCTGTCTGAGCTGCAGGTTATGTTCACCAGGCGTCGCACCTGGGCCATGCTCGCCGCCATCGCACTGATTCCCATCCTGTTGGCTCTGGCGGTGTATTTGAGTGCTGATCGTTTGGCACCCGGTGAGGGACCGCCGTTTGTCGACCGGGTCACCCAGAACGGCTTGTTCACCGGTTTTGCGGCCATGTTGCTCGCGATGCCGTTGTTCTTGCCCTTGACGGTGTCGGTGGTGGCGGGAGACACCATCGCCGGTGAAGCGGGCCAGGGGACACTGCGCTACCTGTTGATTTCACCCGTGGGTCGGGTTCGACTCCTCCTGGTCAAGTACCTGGGAACCCTCGCCTTTGTCATGGTGGGAACCCTCACCCTGATGATTGCCGGCGCGCTGATTGGCGCACTGCTGTTCCCGGTGGGCCCGGTGACGCTCCTCAGCGGTGACGTCATCGGTTTGGGTGAGGCGCTGGGTCGAATGGCCTTGGTCGCCCTCTACACGACCATCTCCATGCTCGGGATGTTGGCGCTGGGGCTGTTCATCTCCACCCTGACCACCATCCCGGTGGGAGCGATGACCGGGGTCCTGGTGGCCAGCGGTGTCAGCCAAATCCTGGATAACCTGCCCCAGCTCTCCGTGATTCACGAGTTCCTTTTCACCCACTACTGGCTGGATTTTGCTGACCTGCTGCGAAACCCGATCGAGCTTTCCAGCATGGGCTCAAACCTGGTGTTGCAACTGGCCTATGTGGCTACCTTTGGCACACTCGCCTATGGTCGCTTTAGAACACAAGACGTCTTGAGTTAGGCAGGCCATGGCAGAACTAATCGGCGTCTATAGCGCAGATGGCGGCCTTCTTGCCGAGTTTCGGAGGATGCTCGGCCGACGGGTGGGCTCTCACGCCTGCTGGCTCTCCCAGCTCACCCACTC
>JAQBZV010000067.1 GCA_027728145.1 Actinomycetota bacterium
TGGTCAACAGGCGAACCAGGGTTCCCGTCCGCTTCAGAACTGTGGGAACGAAAAGCGTGCGCAAGCTCTGGAACGAGGTGTACAGAAAATACTCTTTGGCGATTTCGTAGGTTTCTTTCGCCGAATCGAGATACCTCTCCATGTTGGCCCTGGATCCAGGTTCAATCTCTTCGAGCATCGCGAGGTTGTCCTCGCGATTGGCGCGAACGTCGAGGAACTCGGCGTCTGAGCCGCCCTGGGGCTCAAAGTAAACGCGGTAGCCCGGGTCCAATTTCGTGAGGTTGAGGTGCTCCTGCGCCGAGGTGCCCATGAGTTTGTACCAGTGATCAAAGACCTCTGGCATCAAATACCAGGACGGTCCGGTATCGAAACGGAAGCCGTCTTTCTCCCACAGGCCTGCTCGACCACCCAACCGAGCGTGAGCTTCGACCAGGGTGACCTGGTAACCATCCCGCGCGAGAAGGCCGGCGGTAGCGATGCCACCGATTCCCCCACCCACGACAACTACTGACTTAGACACGGGGAGCCTTTCTGATGCTGCGAGGAGGGGAAGGAACAAAACCGGTGAGGACACGCAGCGCGAGCACTGCTTTGGTCACATTAGGAACACTAATCCGTGAAGTTTGGAGAACGGTGGCAGGCGTTTTCCGGATTCGCTCCCCCAAAGCCTCAAACAGTGCGTGTGCCAGTGAAACAGCCCGCCGTGCACGAGGCGGAAGCAGCGGCAGCGCCGCCGCAGACTTGGCCAGATCGTGGTCAATGTCATCCAGCAGGCGGTGTTTGGTCTCCTCGTCAAAGGCGTCGACGGAAACGCCGGGGAAGTAGCTGCGGCCGAGCGCTTGGACGTCTGCACCCAAATCCCTCAAGAAGTTGACCTTTTGAAAGGCGGCCCCCAAAGCTCTCGCGCCCGTGACCATCACCTCGCGATCATTAGAGGACACCTCTCGGCCCTCGAGGAAAGCCTCGAGGCACATCAACCCAACAACCTCCGCTGAGCCATACACGTATTCGTCAAAGGTTTCGGGTGTGTGCTGCGTCTGCGTGAGATCCATGCGCATCGAGCTAAAGAAGGGCTTGGTGAGCTCAGCGCTCACCCCCACCGTCCTCGCCGAACTGGCAAACGCGTGCACAATCAGGTTGGTGCTGTAGCCCACCTGAAGCGCGCGCTCGGTGTCCGCTTCCAGAGCGTCCAACATGGCTCCGGCTTCGGCGGTAGGGACACCGGCTTCGGCGGCAACACCGTCGACGATTTCGTCAGCGAGACGCACGAGGGCGTAGAGATTTCCGATGTGGGTGCGCACCCGCGGTTCGAGAAGCTTCGAGGCGAGTCCGAACGAGGTGGAATAGCGCTTGATTACGCCCTGCGAGGTTTCCTCGGCCACCCGGGTATAGAGATCAATCCGGGTATCTAACTCAACCGCCACAGTGGGGTCCTTCCCGAGATATTTCCACACCCATTAGCTAGGCTGTGCTGGTCGCCCCAGAGCGACACACAGAACTTCTTACCCTTGCACAGTAGCGCGAGTAGACGATGAAAACCTCCGAGCTAGTCATCCTCGTCAACGAGGACGGTGCCGAGGTGGGCACGGCTGAAAAGGCCACCGTCCACACGACGGACACACCGCTCCACTTGGCCTTCTCCTGCCACATCTTCAACCCCGAGGGCAAGGTCCTCATCACCCGGCGCGCGCTCTCGAAGAAGACCTGGCCCGGGGTGTGGACAAACTCGGCCTGCGGTCACCCGGGTCCGGGAGAGTCTATGGAGGACGCCATTCGTCGCAGGGCCAAAGACGAGCTCGGATTGGAGCTCGAGAGCATTGCCGAGGCACTACCTGATTTTCGATACCGAGCGGTGGACGCCTCTGGAATCGTCGAAAACGAGATATGTCCCGTCTTTGTGGCGCGGGCGACATCAGACCCATCCCCCCAGGCCGAGGAAGTGTGTGAGTGGGAGTGGGTCGAGCCCGCAGCGCTGCAAAGCTCAGTGGGACAGACCCCGTTTGCCTTTAGTCCCTGGTTGGTCGACCAAATGAACCAGTGGGGCGATCGCTACGGTTTCGAAACGTCGGTGCGGTGAAAGTTCTGAAACGACCGTGACGCCGTCGGGCCGCGCTGGCCCTGGTAACGACTGCCGTATTTCTTGGACCCGTAGGGGTGCTCCGCCGGTGAGGTCAAGCGGAAGAAGCACAACTGTCCGATCTTCATACCTGGCCACAACGTAATCGGGAGCGTTGCCACGTTGGAGAGCTCCAACGTGACATGACCGGAGAAGCCTGGGTCGACAAAGCCTGCCGTGGAGTGGGTGAGCAGACCTAAACGACCCAACGAGCTCTTCCCCTCTAAACGAGCAGCGACATCATCGGGCAAGCTGACCACTTCGAAGGTCGCGCCCAAGACAAACTCACCCGGGTGAAGCACAAAAGCTTCGGTAGGGTCCACCTCGACCAGCCTGGTCAAATCGGGTTGGTCGGTCGCTGGATCGATGTGTTGATACTTGTGGTTGTCAAAGAGACGGAAGAAGCGATCCAATCGAACATCGACACTCGAGGGTTGGACCATGTCGAGGTCGAGGGGGTCCAAGCCAATCCGGCCAGAGTCCAGCTCGCTGAGAATATCGCGGTCTGAGAGAAGCACGAGACCAGACTAGTAGACTCCCGAACCAGCCTAGAAACGGCGATGCGAGTGTAGTTCAATGGTAGAACTTCAGCTTCCCAAGCTGATGGCGCGGGTTCGATTCCCGTCACTCGCTCTCAAATTAAGCGGTTACTCCCTCGGTCCTCACTGAGAAATCGCACCACATGTTCATCCACGATGATGTCTGAGGGCGTGAGGGGTCTCTTGAGGTAGAGCCCGTCGAGGCTGGTCAAGCGACTAAACGCCACATAGGTCTGACCGGGGGCAAAAGCCCTCTGTCCCAAATCGATTACTGCGGCGTCCAGGGTCTTTCCCTGGGCTTTATGGATGGTGACTGCCCAGGCTAACCGCAACGGAAACTGCGTGAATTCCGCGACAACGTCCTGGGTAAGCGTTTTGGTCGCGGATTGGTACTCATACTTCACTTTTTCCCAGGTGACGGGCTCCACTAGGACACTTTCGCCATCGACGTCCACGGTTACCGTGTCGGTGATCTTCACAATGGTTCCAAGAGTGCCATTGACGAACCGGGGACCATCGGTCCCCTGAGTGTCATTGCGCAAGAACATGACTCGAGCCCCTGGCTTCAGCACCAACTCCTCATCCGCTGGATAAGCACTGGTGGATCCAAAATCACCGTCAATCGCAGCCTGAGCGATTTTTCCTTTGCCCGGAAGCCGCTCCAGTGCAAGAGAGTTAATGCGCGTCACCGCCTGGTTGGTGGTGGTCAAGGTAATCAGCTCGGGGTCCTCCGGCTCGCGCATTCCGTGCTCGTTGAGCATGCGGCCCATGTCGGGCTCCATGCGTCCTTCACGAAGAGCGTTGAGCACCGCCCGGAACTCGGAGTCGGCTTGCCGGTGGATGGTGTCAAGTTCGTGACGAACCATCTCCGTCTCCCGCCATACGGCGGCGTCAAAGAACCAGGGGGATCGGTAGTGGTCCTGGTAGTAAGCCTTCTCCGCCTGCCCTGACACCACAGGGGCCAACTGGAAGGGATCACCAAACATAATCAACTGCACCCCACCAAACGGGCTGTTCCTGCGTCGCTTGGCTTGACGGAGTCGTCGGTCCATGGCATCAAGAACGTCAGCGGACACCATCGAGATCTCATCAATGACGAGGGCGTCCAAGTTTGCTAAGACCGCGAGGGATTCCTTAGGAATGAATCCGAGCTCTCTCGACTCGATGATCCCAATCGGCAAGCGCAACAGGGAGTGAATTGTTTGGCCACCGACAGCCAGTGCCGCCACCCCTGTTGGAGCACAGACCGCCACGATTTTGGCGGTGCTGGCCACAAACGCTTGCAGCAGGGTGGACTTCCCCGTCCCCGCACGTCCCGTGACAAAGACATGGTCGAGGGAGTTTTCCATCTGATCGAGAATCTGGCGTTGCTCATCACTCAGGACAACGTCACTCACCACAGACTCCTCATCGTGTGACCAAAAACGCGCGAGGTCAACCAACCTAGGATGGCATCTATGTGGGCAATCGTGCGGAGGTTTGGCCTCCTTGCGCTCGGAGTTGTCGCAGTGTGGCTTCTCACCGTGTTGGCACTCAATGTGACCGTGTACTCCGGAACCAGCTTTGTCACCTCCTACTTGAAGGCTCTGGAATCCAGCGACTACGGCCTGGCGGCCTCCGAGGCAGGTCTCTCCCGAGCGCCACAAATTCTTCCCCTCGCCACAGAGTCACTGGACAACCCCCGGATTGTCGGAACATCTTCTCTCCCCACAGGGGAATTGGTTATTCAAGCCGAATACGAATTGGGAGAGATCACCGAATCAACCGTCTTTATCGTCACTCAGGACGAGCCGATTCTCTGGTTTTTTGACACCTGGCGGTTCTCGCGCCAACCGGTGGCCTCCCTTCAATTCACGGTGATCGGTGATCAGCGCGTCAGCATCAACGACACCGAGTTAGATGTGGGCAACCTGGGGGTTCCCCCGCGCACCACGGTTTTGGTCCCGGGTGTCTATACCTCGACCTGGGAGACGGAATGGGTTCAAGCCGATCCCGTGGTCTCCACCATGACCGAGGTGGGAGCGCCTGAAGCCGTGCGACTCGTGGTGTCGCCCACTAACGGACTGGTGGAAACCACTACAAGCGCCGTCGAGGCCTACCTCGATGGCTGTGTCGACCAGGGCGTGCTCCAACCCGCGGAGTGTCCTTTTGGAGTGTCCATTAGCGACCGGGTTGTGGGGGTTCCGCAATGGACCATCCTTGACTATCCCGCTGTCGAGTTGAGGCTCTCAGCCGACCGGGCGAGCTGGACCATGGTGGCCAACGAGGGTCTCGCCGAGGTGTCCGTCCAGGTCCAGTCGCTCTTCGATGGCACCATTTCCGAGTTCCGCGACACGGAATCGTTCGCTGTGGTGGGAATCGTTCGGGGGACAACCACCGATCAGCCCGTGCTCAACCTCTACTGAGCTTCTCGTCCCGTTTCGCAAGGGTCCCCAGCATCTCGTTGTAGGCGGTCAGTTCTCGGTCACCATCGCGGTCAGCGGCGCGATCGCGCCTCTTGTTCTTCCGATCATCGCTCTTGCTCCACGACCAGGTGACCACGATGGCCAACAGCAAGGTGGGGATTTCCCCGAGGCCCCACGCAAGCTCGCCGCCTTGCTGTTGATCACTCAGCGGATCAAGACCCCACTCGCGCCCCATCGCTCCATACCACTCGGGGGCCAGCAGCCCCGTGCCATAGATCAGCCCGATACCAAAGAAAGCGTGGAAGGCCATGGTGGCCAACACAATGATGAGGCGCAGAGGATAGGGCGGGTCGTGAGGAGAGGGGTCCACGCCGACCAGTGATTGTGCGAAAAGGTATCCGGTGAACAGGAAGTGCAGAATCATCCACTGGTGACCCAGGTGTTCCTGCAGTGCCCATTCAAAGAGCGGCGAGTAGTAGAACACGATGAGCGATATCGCAAAGATGACAGCCGCAACCAGCGGGTGCCCAAGAATCGCCAGGTATCGGGAATGAACGGCCGTAAGAATCCATTCCCTG
>JAQBZV010000068.1 GCA_027728145.1 Actinomycetota bacterium
GCTCTGTGGGTGGTGGAAAACGAGCAAAACATCAAAGACCAGCTGGTGGCGTACCAGTTTGATACCCCAGACTCCGTGGCCTCCTACATCGAGCAAGCTGGACTGTCGGAGACCGGGGCGCTCTACCTCAAGGCGTCGCTGCCCCGCGTTGTCCCCTCTTTCGAGTTTGGCCGCTATTGCACCAGAAACGAGCCAGGCATCGGGGTGCTTGGGTGCTACACCACCCGCGATTCGCGGATTTACCTCTACGACGTCACCGATCCCCGGCTGGACAGCATGGAGCCGGTTGTTGCTGCCCACGAAATGCTCCACGCGGTCTGGTTTCGAAAGACCACCTCGGAACGAGACGCCCTGGCCCCGCTCCTGGAGGAAGCCTTTGCGGCTCTGGGGCCAGAGCACCCCTTGGTTGAGCGTATTGCGAGCTACGACGCCGATAGCCCAGCGTCTCGTATTCCTGAGCTCTACTCCATCATCGGCACAGAAATCCGCGAGGTTCCCGACGCATTGGAAGCCCACTACTCCCAGTACTTTGACGACCGGTCAAAAGTCGTTGACCTGGCCGACCGGGTCTATCGGGTCTTTGACACCCTGCAGGCCGAGTTGGAGCAACTGAGTAATGAACTGAACTCCCGGAACGCAGAAATCGAGGGGCTTCGCTTCACCTACGAAGAAACCTCCAGGGTTCTCGCTGCCGACATTGGCGCGTTCAACGAGAAGGCTGACACCCCGGGGGCTTTCCCTTCAAAGTCCGAATTCGAGGCAGCACGATCGGAGTTAGTGGATCGCCAAGCGCGGCTCGAGTCCATGCGCATCACTCTGCAAACAAAGATCAACGAATACAACACCCTGTTGGAGGAGCTTATTGTCTTGAACGACGAAGTGTCCGAGCTAAACCAGGGAATCAATGTCACCCTCGAAGCCGAGGAGGAGCTCAGCCCTCCCCCGACGGACCTCGAGGAATAGTTATCCCCAGCCAGCGATAGCTCTCTCGACCCCCAGCCCCAGGTTCGCTACGCTGAATCCATGACGACTCAGGCCACTCTTGAGAGCCCCCTCGGTCCCCTCGCGTTGACCTCCGATGGCGAATTCCTCATCGGTCTGGGCATTGGACAACGTGTTCCCGCGCCTTCGAGCGATGCCATCATCGAGTTAGCCACCCGGCAACTGGAAGAGTACTTCGCCGGGAAACGCACCACGTTTGATCTCCCCTTGAAAGCGGAGGGAACCGCGTTCCAGCAGTCCATCTGGAAGGCCCTGCAAGACATCCCCCACGGGCAGACCACCAGCTATGGCGAGCTCGGCAATGCTGTGGGAAAACCAGGTTCTGCTCGAGCGGTCGGTGGTGCTGTGGGGGCAAACCCCCTCCCGATTGTTATTCCTTGCCATCGAGTGTTGGCTTCAGACCGTCGCATCACCGGATACAGCGGTGGTGAGGGCATCCCCACCAAGGAGAAACTCCTGGATCTGGAAAACATCAGCTACCGCTGATTACCAGATCCATCACGCCCTCCCGGAGAGAGTCCGCGTCACAGTGGTAGCCGTGAGATTCACCCCACGACACAACATCCTGGACACTCTCAAGCTTGGCGCCCGATTCCGCTAATGCGCGAACAAGTGCCCCCTTGACGGACTTGTTGGCGTGTCCAAGCGCTGGCCGTGAACCCAGGGGGCCCTCCTTGACCAATGCCACAAACACTCCCCGATCAGCGGGAACGGGGGCCAGCTTTCGGTAGCCCTCACTCCGCAGATCCAGCACAAAGCCTGGAACTTCGTCAAAGACAGCATTTCCGAGCACAGCCCACTGACTCGCCAACGGCCCACCCGAGAGTTTCGAGTCGAAAGACAGCCGATATGCGGGAATGAGGTCCGAGGCTCGAATAACACCCAACAGTGCAGAAAAGACCGCCACCGTGTCCATCACCCAGGAGTGAGCCCGCGGGGACAGGCTCGAGAGATCCAGGGCATCAAAGAGAACCCCGGTGTATCGCTCCAGTGCTGGCAGGACAGGCGAGCTGAGAACGTCGCGGTTTCGCTGGACCTCCGGAGCCCCCTTGGGTCCCAGCTTCAGAGCTTTGAGAGCTGCTGCCTCATCTTCGGAGAGCTCCACCACTTGCTCGAGCAGAGTGCTGCGCACGGCGTTTTGAACCGGAAAGCTCAGGTGCCCTATATCGAGCGATGTCCCTGGTTTCCCACCGGCAGTTTTTGTTTCCGAGGGTGGGAGCAGGACCAGCATGCTTAGGAAGTAATTTCTGCCAAACCGGCAACAATCGTCACCTGGTTATTGTCCACGGACAGAAAACCATCCTCCGCCTTCGCGGTGATTTTCTGGCCATCCGCCGTGGTGATCCGCACCTCGCCCGCGGCGAGAACACCGAGGGTGGGTTCGTGACCGGCCAAAATGCCGATCTCCCCCTCGGTGGTGCGGGCAACAACCATCGTTGCCTCCCCCGACCACACTTCGGCGGTCGCGGAGACAACAGTGACGGTCAGAGAGGACATTCCTAGCCCATTTCCTTCTGCATGGTCGCCCACTTCTCTTCGACGTCGCTGATCGGTCCGACGTTGAAGAAGGCCTGCTCGGCCACGTGGTCAAACTCACCCTTGGCGATGGCGTCGAAGGACTCGATGGTCTCCTTGAGGGGAACCGTGGAACCCTCCACACCGGTGAACTTCTTCGCCATATAGGTGTTCTGGGAGAGGAACTGCTGGATACGACGTGCACGCGACACGGTGACCTTGTCCTCCTCGGAGAGCTCGTCAACACCGAGGATGGCGATGATCTCCTGGAGTTCCTTGTTCTTCTGCAGAATCTGCTTCACCAGGGTCGCCACTCGGTAGTGGTCCTCACCGATGTAAAGCGGGTCGAGGATACGACTTGTCGAGGTCAGCGGGTCCACAGCGGGGTAGAGACCCTTGGCGGCGATGTCACGGCTGAGCTCCGTGGTCGCATCCAAGTGAGCAAACGTGGTCGCCGGTGCGGGGTCGGTGTAGTCATCGGCCGGCACATAAATGGCCTGCAGAGACGTGATCGAGTGGCCTCTTGTTGAGGTGATGCGCTCCTGGAGGATACCCATCTCATCCGCGAGGTTGGGCTGGTATCCCACGGCCGAGGGCATACGACCCAGCAGGGTCGACACCTCAGAACCTGCCTGGGTGAACCGGAAGATGTTGTCAATAAAGAGCAGCACGTCCTGGTTCTGCACGTCACGGAAGTACTCCGCCATGGTCAGTGCCGACAGGGCCACGCGCAGACGGGTTCCGGGTGGCTCATCCATCTGGCCAAACACCAGTGCGGTCTTGTCGAAGACGCCGGCTTCTTCCATCTCGTGGATGAGGTCGTTACCCTCACGGGTACGCTCTCCCACACCAGCAAATACGGACACACCACCGTGGTCCTGAGCCACACGCTGGATCATTTCCTGGATCAACACGGTCTTGCCCACACCGGCTCCACCGAAAAGACCGATCTTTCCACCCAGCACATAGGGGGTGAGCAGGTCAATGACCTTAATGCCGGTTTCAAAAAGCTGAGTCTTGGACTCCAGCTGGTCAAAGGGAGGTGGCTGGCGGTGGATACCCCACCGCTCGACGCCCTCAAGCTTGTCATCGGAGTTCAACACCTCGCCGAGAACGTTGAACACCTTGCCCTTGGTGGCGTCGCCAACCGGAACCGTAATGGGTCCCCCCGTGTCGCGCACCTCTTGGCCGCGCACGAGACCGTCGGTGGGCTTCAGGGCGATCGCGCGAACGAGATCATCACCCAGGTGCTGCGCCACCTCGAGGGTCAAGACGCTGGTCTCACCACCGATGGTGATTTCCGTCTTGAGGGCGTTATACATCTCCGGCAACGAATCGTGCGGGAACTCGACGTCAACAACGGGCCCCGTGACGCGGGCAACGCGACCCGTGGCAGTTGCTTGTGTGGTGGCGGTCTTAGTCATCTCGTTTTTCTCTTTCTTTACTTCGCCGAAGCGAGGGCGTCGGCGCCGCCCACGATTTCGGAAATCTGTTGGGTGATTTCAGCCTGGCGAGCATTGTTCGCAAGGCTGGTGTATTCGCGGATCAGTTTGTCGGCGTTATCGCTGGCCGACTTCATCGCCTTCTGGCGAGCTGCGTGCTCGGCTGCTGCGGATTGCAGCATGGCGGTGAAGATTCTGTTTTCGATATAGACCGGAAGCAACGCATCCAGCACGTCATCGGGCTCAGGCTCAAACTCATACAGCGGGAACACCTCGGTGTTGCCGGGCTCTTCGACACCCTCCACAACCTCAAGGGGCAGCACCCTGACAACCTCAGGGGTTTGAGTCACCAACGATACGAAGCGGTTATAGACGATGTGGATTTCATCCACACCACCCTCCGCCTCGTCTTTGATGAACTGCTCAATCAGGGTTTGGGCGATTTCTTTGGCCGTTTCAAACTCGGGCTGGTCGGTATTGCCGGTCCAAGACTTCTCCACGGGACGCTGACGGAAGGTGAAGTTTTGGACCGCTTTACGGCCAATCACGTAGCTGATGACCTCTTTGCCCTCACCCTGCAGCTTCTCGCGCAGCTCGCCCGCCTCGCGGAGAACCTGGGCACTAAAGGCACCGGCCAAACCACGATCCGAGGTGAAAATCACCATGGCAGCACGCTTCGGGTTCTCGGCCTCGGTCAAAAGCGGGTGGTCAATGTTGGAGTAGGTGGCCACTGCCGACACCGCGCGGGTCACCGCGCGGGTGTAGGGGGTGGCAGCAGTCATCCGGGCTTGAGCTTTTTGAATCCGCGACGCGGAAATCAGCTCCATAGCCTTCGTGATCTTCTTGGTTGTGCCGGCAGAACGAATCTTCTGCCGATACACCCGAAGCTGCGCACCCATGAGTTCTTAGTCCTTTACTCGTTATCGTCTAGCGCTTGCGCTTGACGATTTTTTCCTGGTTGATGTCGTCCTCGGCAAGCGCGTCGTGCGCTTCGCTGCCCGGAGCACCCAAGCCTTCTGCACCAGAGCTCTGGAAGGAGACGACAATCTTGTCAACTTCCTTTTCCAGCTCGGCTTTGGTGTCATCATCGAGCACATTGGTTTTCTTCAACGTGTCGAGGATTTTGGTGTTGCGACGAAGGTGGTCGAGCAGCTCTGCCTCGAACTTGAGGACGTCCTCCACCGCGATGGTGTCGAGCTTTCCGTTCGTTCCCGCCCAGATGGACACCACCTGCTCCTCCACCGGGTAGGGGGAGTACTGGGGTTGCTTGAGAAGCTCGGTCAGCCTGGCACCACGCGCCAACTGACGGCGGCTGGCGGCATCCAAGTCGGAGGCGAACATCGCGAAGGCCTCGAGCGAGCGATACTGCGCAAGCTCCAGCTTCAGAGTTCCCGACACCGACTTGATTGATTTCACCTGAGCGTCTCCACCCACGCGGGACACCGAGATACCCACGTCCACGGCGGGGCGCTGGTTGGCGAGGAAGAGGTCGGACTGCAGGAAGATCTGACCGTCGGTGATCGAGATCACGTTGGTCGGGATGAAGGCCGCGACGTCATTGGCTTT
>JAQBZV010000069.1 GCA_027728145.1 Actinomycetota bacterium
CCTGGCTGAATCAGCAAGGGCTTCCGCGGCCCGAGACGCCACCTGGGGGTCTGACACGGCCGTGAACTTGGCTCCCTCAGCCTGAGAAATAAGGCTTGTCAGCGTTGCCGCAGCAGCGTCGTGGACGTCGCTGATCAGCCGCATTCGATCGGCCTGCTCCACCAGCTTCACCTCGAGCTCGGACTTCTCTACATAGCCCTCAAAAGCATCATCAAGAGCATCCTGAGAGGGACCGGTCACCTTTCGAGTCTTCAGGCCGAGCCACAGGACGAGCCCTAAGGACAGAAGTAGGAGACCCGCAAGGGTGGGCACCAACCAGAGGGACTGTGTTGCCAGAAAGTCTGACATGAGTCTCTTTCCTGTGGGCATTACTCGGCGGCCACGATAGTTGCTCCCCGACTTGGACTCGAACCAAGAACCTACCGGTTAACAGCCGGTTGCTCTGCCAATTGAGCTATCGAGGAATATGACGCTAAGCCACGATGCTACCAGAGCAGGACCAGGCCAAAACGCCCCCTAAAGGCTAGTAGCCAGCCTCCACATCGACAACACCGAGAAGTGACTCCCGGGCGACATAGGAGGCCACATTGGACCTGATTCTCCTCGCCAGCAGCGGTGCTGTCATCGGCGGAGTATCCGCCGAATGCGACGTAATCACGATGCGTGATTCCTGCCAGATGGGGTGATCATCGGGAAATGGCTCCGGGTCCATCACATCAAGTCCACCTCCAAAAAGCTTCCCCTGGGACACCGCTTTCAGCACCGCATCGGCGTCCACCAAAGACCCCCGAGCAATGTTGACCACCACCGCGTGATCGGGCAGAAGATCAAGCTCCCTCTGGCCTATCAGGTGAGCGGTCTGGGGCGTCGCTGCGGCGGCAACCACGACCGCATCAGCTCCTGGTAAAACGTCATGGAGCCGATCAGAGGAGACCGTTCGCGTGGCTCCGGGAATATCTCCACCACTTCGCCGCACCACAGTCACCTGCGGCCTCAGTGGCGCCACAAGGTCCAGGAAGGCTCTTGCCACTCCTCCAGCCCCGAGAAGCACGATGTGGCGCCCAAAGAGCGACAGTCCGGTTCGCTCCTCTTGCCAGCGGGCTTCGCGGGCTTTGCGGGGCAACTCCCTCATAGTCCCGAGCAGCAAGGCCAGGGCATGCTCGGCCACGGGCTCCGAATAGGCCCCCTTTGCCGAGGTCACCACAGGCCTCAACGCCTCGTTACGGGATGCCAGGTTGGCCAGTACGGGTGCAAACGCATCAACACCGGCCCAGGGAAGCTGAATCCACTCGATCCCGGGGTGTCGCTCCACAATCGCCTGGAGCTGGTCAGCTCCGGAGGGGCTCACCCACAAGAGACCCTTCGTGGTCTCATCCAGTGGTTGTAGTGAGCCACCGCCAGCTATGACTGCCTCGGTAAACATCCCGGTGGCAAAGGGCTCCATCGAGACAGGTCCGCCCTGCAGGGGCGGGTGCGAGCGGTGGTCTCCACTCCACTCTTCGTGCTGGATATCCGTCATTCTTCTCGTAATTCTCGGCGCCTCGCCTCAATGGTCACCAGCTGTTCTTGGACAGCGCGGTGTCCCGCCGGGTCAGCTTCTGCATCACTGCGTTGCAGGGTACTCATCAGCTCGGCTTTTTGGCGCAGTAGGTCGCGATCGAGAAGTGACCCGGTTACTCCCATGCAGTAGCGCTCGGTCTGGTCCTTGTTCTCCGGCAGTGGCGCTACCGAAAGTTGCCCCACCAGGGGTTGGAGGGCTTCCGGGGTCTCCCCAGTGACGATCGACACCCAGGCACTGTGGTGATAGCGGTCAAACACCGACAGCATCGCGTCCCTAATCAACGCCAAGGCAGCGTGAGAGAACTGGGTTGAGAGTACAGCGGTGGCCCGCTCCTCCGGCACCACATCGGGGTGTTGGAGGAGAACCATCAAGACGTCCCGCTCCAACGTCGTCACCGGATCTGGAGACAGTGAGGACATCGTGTAGGGCTTATCGCCCTCCGGTGCGGGGGCAGTGGACGACGATGCAGGCGCGGCTTTGGGTGCACCCGCCCTGATCTCTCGCAACACATCGTCGGGATTCATCCCGAGCCACCCCGCGAGTTCGCGGGCATACCCATCCCTAATAACACGGTCACGGATTTTCGACACCACGGGGGTGGCTGCTCGCAACGCAAGACTTCGCCCCTCGACAGTGTTCAAGTCGCACTGGCTCATCACCTGCTTGATCATGAACTCATACATCGGCCTGCGATGCGCAATCACCTCGCGAAGCGCCTCATCACCTTGAGTAATCCGAACATCACAGGGATCAAGCCCCTCCGGTGGCACTGCCACAAAGGTTTGCGCGGCAAAGCGAGACTCTTCCGCAAAGGCTCTGGACGCCGCTTTCTGGCCGGCCTCATCGGGGTCAAAGGTGAAAATCACCTCGCCCTTGGTTGCTTGCGCCGGGTCATCAGAGTCTCCCAAAACTCTTCGCACCACCGTCACGTGGTCTCCGCCAAATGCCGTCCCACAGGTGGCAACAGCAGTGGTGATGCCCGCCAGGTGGCAGGCCATCACGTCGGTATAGCCCTCCACAATCACAACTTGGCGCCCCTTGGCGATATCCCGTTTGGCGAGGTCTAACCCATAGAGAACCCGTGACTTGTGATACACCGCGGTCTCTGGAGTGTTGAGGTATTTCGGACCCTGGTCATCCTCACGAAGTTTTCTGGCGCCAAACCCGATGGTTTGGCCCGTGACGTCTCGAATCGGCCAGACCAAACGGCCCCGGAATCGGTCATACACACCCCGGTCACCCTGGGACACCAGACCCGCATCGAGGAGCTCCTGAATGGTGAACCCCGCCGACACGAGGTGCTTGGAGAGTGCGTCATAGGACGCCGGTGCATACCCCACCCCGAAACGCTCCGCCGCGAGCGCATCGAACCCGCGCTCGCCGAGGAATGACCGCCCAAGTTCCGCTTCGGGGGTGAGTAGCTGTTGCCGAAAGAACTTCTCTGCAGCCTGATTGGCCGCATAGAGGCGCGCCCGGTTGCCCGCCGGTTGGCCACCACTGCCCTCGTCATAGGTCAGCTGGTATCCCACCCGCTCCGCAAGACGCTCCACGGCCTCCTGGAAGCTCAGGTGATCAATTTTCTGCAGAAAACTGTAGGCATCGCCGCCCTCACCACAGCCAAAACAGTGATAAAAACCGGCTTGCGGGCGCACGTGAAAACTGGGGCTTCGCTCATCGTGGAAGGGGCAGAGCCCCTTCATGGAGCCAACCCCGGCGGACTTGAGCGTCACATAGTCGCCCACAACATCGGCAATGTTGACGCGCTGGCGCACCTCATCGATGTCTCCGCGTTTAATCAACCCCGCCACATCGTCAGTCTAGTTAGCCCAGGCTCCTGGCACACCGGGAAGAAGGGGGTGTGGAGAACTTAGGAGAGCCCGAGTCGGTCATAGAGCACCATCGCGGACTGATCCGTGAGTGAGGCCACCTGATCGACCACCACGCGCTGCCTCGCAGCGTCTGTGGTGGCTGCCGCGTAATCGGCCTGGAAGACAGCGTCCATCAGAAGCGGATCACGGCTGAGTGCATCTGCCAGGGCTTTGAGGACATCCCGCTGGTGGTGATAGACCGGCTGACGAGCCGTGTGGGACATGACATGGACCGCCACGAGACCTTTGAGCAGGGCGATCTCATCCCTGGTGTCCTGGGGAACCCGCAGGGACTCTAGGCCCTCCACACTCTCGATGGTCGCCGCCAATGCAAACCGCCCAATCAACGTGCTGGTCAGGTTTTTGAGCGAGGCCAACTGGGCTCTCGAGGGCTGGAAGCCGGTAACCCAGCCCGGCACGCTTGCGAGCCGCTCCCACGCGGTCACCAAGGACTCGGCTGAGGATTTTCCCACCCAGGCCGCCATGTCGTGGAGGATGTCCGCTCGATCTTTTTCCGAGGCCAGTGCCGCCGGGTCGAGGTAGCCATTGACGATGGCGTCCTCGAAATCGTGCACCGAATAGGCCACATCATCGGAGAAGTCCATGACTTCTGCCTCGATCGTGAGCCTCCGCTCGGGGAGCCCGTGTCGCGCCCAGGCGAAAACGTCCTGATCATCGGCGTAGACACCGAACTTCCTCCGGCCGCTGGGATCGATGTCGGGTGTCTCAGCACTCCACGGGTATTTGATGCTCGCCAACAGGCTGGTTCTGGTGAGGTTGAGCCCTCGGGGAACCCCCTGGGGGTCCACGGCTTTGGGCTCCAATCTCACCAGCAGTCGGAAGGATTGCGCATTGCCTTCAAAACCCCCGCACTGTGTTGCCCACTCGGAGAGCGCTTGCTCACCGTTGTGGCCAAAGGGTGGGTGGCCAAGGTCATGGGCCAAACAGGCCGTTTCCACAACATCGGCATCAAGACCGAGCCGATTTGCAAGTTCCCGCCCAATCTGGGCCACTTCCAACGAGTGGGTGAGGCGGTTTCTCGCAAAATCGAGGCCCGCTGTGGGAGAGAGGACTTGGGTTTTAGCCGCTAAGCGTCGAAGCGCTGAGGAGTGCAGGAGTCGCCCGCGGTCTCTCGCAAAATCGCTCCTCGAGGATGAGTGCGTCTCGGGGACAAAGCGCTCACGGTCAAACTCCGAGTAGGTCTTAACCGCCACTGGAGTCCACTTCCGCGAGACGCAGGGTCTCGCGCTCACCGGAGGCGAGTTCCCTGCTCTCCAACCAATGTTCGGGCAAAGCAACCTTCTTGGGTGACCCTTGCCGGCCGCGGGGGCCCTCCACTCCTTCGGTGGGATAGGGAGCAGACCAGTCCAGTTCCCCCAGGAAATCATCGATCTGCTGCAGTGACTCCACTGTGGCAAGTTGAGCGCGGACGTTTCCGCCGACCGGGTAACCCTTGAAATACCAGGCGACGTGCTTACGAATATCGCGGCAGGCGTGCCCCTCGTCGCCATCAAAAAACTCCACCAGTAGCTCTGCGTGGCGACGAAATGCCTCGGCGACAGCTCCCAGTCCCGGTTGGATGCGAAGGCCCTGTCCCTTGAACGCGGCTTGTAAGTCACCAAACAGCCAGGGGCGTCCCAAACAGCCGCGTCCCACCACGACCCCGTCACATTTGCTCTGCATCACCATGGCCAGCGCATCCTCAGCACTCCAAATGTCTCCGTTGCCGAGCACCGGAACGCCAGTGATCTGGGATTTAAGCTCCCCGATGGCGTCCCAGTCGGCGTGACCGGAATAGAACTGTGACGCGGTCCGGGCGTGCAGGGCAATCGAGGCCACTCCCGCGCCTTCCGCTGCTTTCCCTGCCTCGAGGAACGTCAGGTGGTTATCGTCGATGCCTTTGCGCATTTTGATGGTGACGGGAATATCTCCGGCAGCCTTGACCGCACTCTCGACGATGTCCCGAAAGAGGCTGCGTTTCCACGGCAGGGCGGCTCCCCCGCCTTTTCGGGTCACCTTGGG
>JAQBZV010000070.1 GCA_027728145.1 Actinomycetota bacterium
CTCACCCGAGGCCAAGAGAGATGTATCTATGTCTTCACGGCCAAAGACTTCGATGCGCATGTCGAACGTCTCCGGGAAGCGCCCCTGACCTCAAAAGCCAGCCGTGACTTCCTGCGGTTGTTCCTCTCCGGGGCTTCATCAGAAATCCCCGACAAGCAAAATCGAGTGACCGTCCCCCCGGCCTTGCGCGACTATGCCGGGCTGGAGCGTGAACTGACCGTCATCGGTGCGGGAAACAGAGCCGAGATTTGGTCCACCACCGCGTGGGATCAGTACTACCAAGAGCGCGAACAAGCCTTCTCAGAGACTGAGGAGGAGGTGATTCCTGGGCTGTTGTAGCCCTGAAGTCAGACTCCCCTCCGTGAGCCCTGTGTCACCTTCCCCGGTCCCAGGTCATCACACGGAAGGGAATCTGACTCCAGGGCCACCGGGAGAATCATGATCGCTACCTACTCTCACATCCCCGTGCTCGCACCGCGAGCTCTGGAGTTGCTCGGTCCCGCTCTTCAGGGCGAGAACCCGCTCCTCGTGGACGCAACCTTGGGGCTCGGCGGTCACACCGAAATGTTCCTCTCCGCTATTCCCGCGCTCCGGGTGCTCGGTATCGACCGCGATCCCGAGGCTCTCGATCGGGCGGGGGAGCGGCTGGCTCCTTTTGGTGACCGGGTCTCTTATGCGCAATGCCGCTACGACGAACTCGGAACAGCCCTGGATGAGCACTCTCCGGACCACGCACCGGAGGCCATCCTTTTTGATCTCGGGGTGTCCTCACTGCACTTGGACAAGCCGGAGCGCGGTTTTTCCTATTCCCACGACGCACCTCTGGATATGCGGATGAATCCGCAGGACGATGTGAGCGCTGCTGACGTGTTGCAGTCGTTCGCTGAGGCCGATCTCGCCGACCTGTTCTTTCGGTTGGGAGACGAGAAGCTCGCGAAGCGCTACGCCCGAGCAATTGTCGAGCGCCGACTCCAGGCTCCTATCGTCCGCACCGGGGACTTGGTCGACGTCTTGCAAGAGGCAACCCCCTACGCGCTGAAAGACAAAGGTCACCCCGCCAAGCGTGTTTTTCAGGCACTCCGCATGGCGGTCAATCAGGAACTGGACTCTCTCGCCAAGGCCCTTCCCGTCGCTTTTGATCGCGTGGCCATAGGGGGACGGGTTGCCGTCATGTCCTACCACTCCGGCGAGGACCGCCTCGTCAAGAGGGAGCTGCGCAAACTTTCGGTCTCGACCGCTCCCGCCGGTCTCCCCACAGAACTTCCCCAGCACCGGCCGAGCTTCCGCGAACTCACTCGCGGAGCTGAGCTCGCTAGTGCGGCAGAGATTGCCCTCAACCCTCGAAGTGCCTCCGTCCGCCTGCGGGCAGGGGAAAAAGTGAAAGAGGTACGTTCATGACCGCCCTTGCCCACAGCACTGCCGGAGCCCTGAGGGCCCGCGCCGCGACCCCGACACGCCAGAGAACGAAGGCGAATGCCGTCCCCAAGCTCCGCTATATCGTGGTTTTGCTGGCCGGCATCTTCGGAATCTTAGGTGGACAACTCTTGCTCTCTATCGCAGTGTCCGGTGGTGCTTACGAAATTGCCTCCCTCAAGTCTGATCTGCGGGGATCCCAGCAAAAGCAACAGATTGTCGATGAAGAAATCAGCGCCCTCGTGGCACCTGACACATTGGCAACACTGGCCGGTTCCATGGGAATGGTTCCGGATAACAATCCCGCCTACATCCGCGTTTCTGATGGTGCCATTGTGGGAGAAGCGATCCCCGCGGAGGCCACTACCAGCGGCCAAGTGTTTGCGGTCACGGCGGGGACAGAGTCACTTGCGCCACCTCGCATCGTCGAAGATGTCTTCCTGACAATCTCAGCAGCGGCAGCGCTCGAAGCCGATGTCGTTGATGCTCTGGCGCCTCCGAGTGACGAGGCAGACTTTGCGGAGACCACAATGCCCGTTGTCGCTACCGTGTCGGTTCCAGAGACGCCTGCACCCCGCTTTGGCGGATCCATCCCCTCACCGGTGACGCGCTAAGGAGGGCTGGATGTCTCACCAGCGCGTGTCACGCCGCCGTATGGGCATTGCGCTCCTGGTCGTCTTCCTGATGGCCGGGCTGCTGGTGACGCGTTTGGTAGATGTTCAAGTTGTCCGAGCCGCCGAGCTGAAAGCCCAGTCGGCCGATATTCGCACCACCTCCGAGGTTATTTGGGCCTCGCGAGGATCCATTGTGGATAGTTTTGGCAACGATTTGGCGACGGATGTTGATCGCTACGACGTGAGTGCTGACCCACGGAAGGTGGGAGAATTCCGCCGTGACGGCGAGGTCATCACGGTGGCCGCTGCGATGGCCGAAATTGCTCTCATCACGGACGCCAACCCCGATGAGTTGCTCTATGCCGTCAATCGAGACCGCGAAGCGCACTTCACTTTTCTCGTCAAGAGCGTGAGCCCCGAGGATCGCCAGGCATTGCGCGACCTCCGCAATCCTTGGTTACAAATGGATCTCGTGCGGGAGCGCACCTACCCCTTCGGTGCGGTGACCGCGAACCTCACCGGGATGCTCGGCACCGATGAGCCTTTGGCGGGTGTGGAGCGCAAATACGATCCGTGTCTGCGGGCGATTAATGGCACCGCCACCTACCAAAAAGGTGCTGATGGTATTCGCCTTCCGGGGACTACCCAGCTTGTGGAGCAGCCCATACACGGTGGTGACGTCCGACTCACCATCGATAGCGACCTCCAGTGGTACGTCCTCCAGACTCTGGCTGAGCACGGGAGCAACCTGGGCGCCCAATACGGTTCCGCAATGGTCGTGCGAGTCGACGACGGGCATGTCCTGGCGGCGGTGGATTGGCCAACCTTTGACCCCAACGACTTTTCTGAGGCCCCCATCGAGTTCCTAGGTGCGCGCTCCCTCAGTTCCCCCTATGAACCCGGGTCCATTATGAAATCGGTGGGTATCGCGATGCTCATCGATGGTGGCTACACCTACTCAGAAGACAAGATCGTGGCGCCGGGTTTCTACGAGGTGTACCCCGGCCAGTACATCAAGAACTTCCTCGTCGCTGATAGTCGCCAGCTCACGACGGCGGGCGTGCTCCAGACCTCTTCCAACACCGGAATCTCGGTGTTGGCCGACCGTATGCCAAAGGCCGAGGCCACCCGCTACCTGCGTGACTTTGGTTTTGGTGAGATCACAGGAATTGACTTCCTCGGCGAGTCCTCCGGTCAGGTTCTTCCCGTCGATCGCGTGGATGCCCTGACTCGCTACAACCAGTTCTTTGGTCAAGGTATTTCGGTCACTGCAGCCCAAATGGCTTCGTCCTACCAGACACTTGCTAACGATGGTGTTCGCGTTCCGCTTCGCCTCGTAGACGGGTGTATGACCAGCGAAGGAGAGTATGTTCCGGAGCCCGTGGGAGAACCGGTTCAGGTCGTATCGGCTAGTGCTGCCCAGCAGACTGTGCGGATGATGGAGACCGTGGTGACCCAGGGTGGACTGCGGAATACGCTGGAAATTCCCGGGTATCGAGTTGCGGCAAAGACCGGTACCGCGGAAATAGCAACCTCAGACGGGTACGGAGACGACCGCGTGATTTCCCTGGCCGGTATGGCGCCTGCGGAAGACCCGGAATATGTCGTCTTGGTCAGCTTTTACAAGCCCCAGAGCTCGAGGGTGTCCTCTGCTGCCGCTCCCGCCTTCCACGAGATTTTGTCCCACGTGTTGAAGCACTACCGTGTCGCGCCCTCGAGCGAGCCAGCGGTACTTCCCCCGCTAACCTGGTAGCCGGGGTGTCGACGCCCCATGGAGGGGTGTAGAGGTGGGAAAGGCTGTGGCACTGCGACCCCTGACCACCACCCCCGTCGCGGTCAGCACACTGGCCACATCGTTGGGGTTGGTTCACCATGGCCCGGACGCGGACGTTACTGGTGTCGCGTTGGCGTCAGCGGCGGTTCACAGCGGAGACCTTTTTGTCGCACTGCGCGGTGTACACCGCCACGGTAGTGAGTTTTGGCCCGATGCTCGAGCGGCCGGTGCCACTGCTGTGCTCACCGATGAGGAGGGTTTTGATTCGCTTCGTGACCCCGCTCTACCGATTCTCGTGGCGGATAACCCGCGAGCGCTTCTCGGCCGGGTGTCTGCAGAAATCTATGGCACTGAATCCACCCCAATGCCCACACTTCTTGGCGTGACGGGAACCAATGGTAAGACCTCAACCGCCTTTCTCCTGGAGGCAATCATGCGGGGAATTGGCGCGCGGACCGCGCTGTCGACGACCGCGATTCGCCAGGTCAACGGTGAGAACTTTCCCAGCACTTTGACTACCCCGGAAGCACCGGACACGCACGCGATGATTGCGCGTTCTCGCGAGGAGGGTGTTACGGCAATCGCGCTGGAAATTAGCGCTCAAGCCCTGGATAAGAACCGGATGGATCAGGTCGTCTGTGACGTGGCTGGGTTCACAAACCTTAGCCACGATCATCTCGAGGATTTTCACACCATGGAGAATTATTTGCACGCAAAGGCTGCGCTGTTTACCCCAGCCCAGGCCCGAGAAGCGGTGGTGTGTGTGGATTCCCCCTGGGGTGTGAAGCTGGCAGAGATGGTGGACATTCCCTGCACGACCCTGGGTCGCCGAGGCACGGTTGTGGCTGATTGGTCCTGGGACGTGGTGAGTGTTGATGCCGGCTCCAGCGTGTGCGCTCTGGAGTCCCGAGAGGGTCACACAGTGGAGCTGCTGGTTCCCTTGGTGGGTGACCACATGGTCTCCAACGCTGCCTTAGCCGCCGTGATGGTCCTTCGTTCGGGAGTCTCGAGAGAGGAACTTTCGGCCCTCGGACCGGGGAGTGGGGGCGTACCGGTGTTTATCCCGGGTCGAATGGAACGGGTGTCGGGGCCTGAGGGTCCTCAGGTGTTTGTGGATGCTGGCCGCAGCGCTGATGCCTATGAGCAGACTCTCGCCACCCTGCGGGCCTCAACGGCTGGCCGCCTCATTATGGTGTGTGGAACATCGGGCAATCGCGATGCGACCAAGCGCCCCACTATGGGCTCCGTGGCCGCTGAGCGCTCCGATGTTGTCATCATCACGGACGATGACCCGCGGAGGGAAGACCCGGCCGTGATTCGACAGGGCCTACTGGAGGGCGCACGGGGAGTCCCCGGTGCCACTGTTCACGAGATTCCCGACCCCAGCGAGGCGATTCGCTTCGCGGTCGGACTGGCAGGGGAAGGCGACACAATTTTGTGGAGCGGGCCTGGATCTCAGGACTATCGGGATATCGAGGGGGTCAAGGTTCCCTACTCTGCAAGAGAGCAGGCTCGAGCGGCTTTGAGAGAAGCCGGC
>JAQBZV010000071.1 GCA_027728145.1 Actinomycetota bacterium
CGATGAGAACACGGTCGGCATCGCGGTGCTGGGGCCCAAAGGCGTGAATCTCGATCAAACGGTGGCGGCAATTCCCGAAATCCGCCAGCATCTCGAAGGCGCGCAGACTGTGTCTGAGCTCCGGGGAGCGGGTCCGTTTCCCCACCGGGTCAGAAAAGCCCGGGTGGGACGGGTGGTCTTAGTCGGTGATGCCGCCGGATACGTGGATGCGATCACCGGCGAAGGCCTCAGGGTGGGCTTTGCCCAAGCCCGAGAGGCGGTGTCCGCCATTGCCGATAATCGATTGGCGTCCTATCCGAGGCGATGGCGCGCGGTGACCCGGGAGTTTCGAGTCCTCACCCGAGGCCTGGTCATGGTTGCCTCCTCACCGCTTCGACGCTCAATTGTTCCTCTTGCGAGAGCTCTTCCCGGTGTGTTTGGGATAGTTGTTAACCGTCTGGCGAGGTAACGAGGTGTCGACAGTGGGGGCGCTGATTCGTGCCACGCACCTGGGCCCCACCCTGGCGGTAACCGCTCTCGCGGGACTCCTCTGCGTGGGCTTTGGTGTGGAGTGGGGCACAGCGAGTGTGGTGGTCCTCGCAGTATTTTTCCATCAAACCTCAGTGGGCATTTCCAATGACGTCATCGACAGCCCTCGGGACACCGAGGCGAAGCGCTGGGAGAAACCCATTCCCGCCGGTGATCTGTCGCTGGGACTCGCGTGGAGTGTCGCTGGCATTGCAGCGGTCGCATCACTCGTCCTGTCTTTCCTGGTGGGGCCCCTGGTTGCTCTCGCGCAAGCAGTCTTTCTGGCGGCGGGGTGGCTTTATAACCTTGGCCTGAAGGCCACCGTGTGGTCGGGAGCCTGCTACGCGGTGGGGTTTGGGTCTCTGCCAGTCGTCGTGGCATACGCCGCACCATCCCCGCAGTTTCCCCCGGTGTGGGTCGTGGTGATCGCCGCTCTCTTGGGGCTCTCTGCCCATTTTGCGAATGTGCTGCCTGATCTGGGGACGGATCGAACCCAGGGGGTTGTGGGCCTGCCCCAAGTGCTTGGTCCTCGAGTGGTGCCGGGTGTTCTCGTCGTCCTCACCCTGATTTCTGGGGTGACCCTTGTCGTGGGGGCTGGCTCGGGTAGCCTTCTGGCAACAGTGCCGGCGGCTGTGGTGGCGGGTGGACTGGGTTTCTTTGCTGCTGGTGCTTCGCGAAAAGCTGACCCCGGCCCACTGCCTTTCCAGCTATCAATGGCGGCCGCGCTGGTGCTCGCGATCGGTCTGGCGTGGGGTCTCACGACAGGGTGAGGCCTGGCATCTTCCCATCGCCATAGGTGGCACTCACTTCAGAAATGATGACCTGATAACCCTCGTACCACTTCGCATACTCTTTCTTGGCACGCACGTGCTCGGGGAACCTGGCGAAAGTATCCACTGTGTCGCGATCGGTAAAAAAGTAGACGACGTTCTTGGCGGTTTTATCCTCGGACCACCACCGGTCTACACCAACGAAACCCTCGAGTGATTTCGCGTAATCATCGATGACTGTGTCGAGCGCATAAAACTCGTCATCGAGAATGCCCGGAACGAACATAAAGGAGCAGGCGAACATGCCATAAGTGTGGCAGAACCCGTTTAACGACTGTGGGCCCCACCATGATGATGGGGCCCACAGTTGTTGAGTTCCTAGAGGGCTGCTGCCTGCTTTGCAATAGCTGACTTGCGGTTCGCCGCTTGGTTCTTGTGCAGAACACCCTTGCTGGCGGCCTTGTCGAGCTTCTTGGTCGCGAGCTTGACGGCTGCAACAGCCTTGTCCTTGTCGCCTGACTTGATGGCTTCACGAGCTTGACGCACGGTGGTCTTGAGCTCGCTCTTGACGGCGCGATTGCGCTCGGTTGCCTTCTGGTTGGTCTTGACGCGCTTGATCTGCGACTTGATATTTGCCACGCTGTGTCCTTTGTGATGTGTTGGTGGGCCCAGGGACATCCTGGTGGGGCCTTGCGGCGAAGGTCAGGATGCGTTCCTAGCTTCAGAAGAGAGGGTCTGAGACTAAGCGAGCCAAACCGCAACGATACCAGGTGAATACGCCAGTCGCCAACGGTTTTGCGTGGGACAATCATCTGACATGTCTCCTGACTCTGACCGCGATATCCAGCCGGCCTCCACCGATGTGTGGCGCCTGCGCAATTTTTCGATCATTGCCCACATCGACCACGGCAAGTCGACTCTTGCTGACCGGATGCTTCAGCTCACCGGGATCGTGGAGGCCCGCGACATGCGGGCCCAATACCTCGACCGCATGGATATTGAGCGTGAGCGCGGCATCACCATCAAGAGCCAGGCGGTGCGGATGCCGTGGACTGCGGGAGGCAAGACCTACGCGCTCAACATGATTGATACTCCTGGGCACGTGGACTTCACCTATGAGGTGTCCCGGTCGTTGGCCGCCTGCGAGGGAGCGATTCTGTTGGTGGACGCTGCGCAGGGCATCGAGGCGCAGACGCTTGCAAACCTGTACCTGGCGATGGAAAACGACCTCACCATCATCCCGGTATTGAACAAGATCGACCTGCCGGCCGCGGACCCCGAGCGCTATGCCGAGGAGCTGGCCCACCTCATCGGGGGTTCGCCCGATGATGTCCTCCGGGTGAGTGGCAAACCCGGAGTGGGCGTGGAGGCTCTCCTGGATCGTGTGGTGGAGGTTGTTCCGGCACCCGCTGGTGATGCGGATGCGCCTGCTCGCGCCTTGATTTTTGACTCTGTCTATGACGCCTACCGCGGCGTGGTGACCTATGTCCGGATGATTGACGGGTCCCTCTCCCCTCGGGAGCGCATCGAAATGATGTCTACCCGGGCCCAGCACGAGTTACTCGAAATTGGTGTCAGCTCCCCTGAACCCACTCCGTCGCAGGGGCTGGGTGTGGGGGAGGTGGGGTACCTGATCACCGGGGTGAAAGACGTGCGGCAATCGAAAGTCGGAGACACCGTCACCTCCATCAAGAAGCGCGCAACACAGGCTTTGCCCGGCTACACCGAACCTAAGCCGATGGTGTTTTCTGGCCTCTACCCGATTGATGGCAGTGATTATCCCGATCTTCGGGAAGCGCTCGACAAGCTGAAGCTCTCGGACGCAGCACTGGTCTATGAACCAGAGACCTCCGTGGCCCTCGGGTTTGGATTCCGTTGTGGTTTCCTCGGGCTCTTGCATTTGGAAATTGTGTCGGAGCGCCTGGAGCGCGAGTTCGGTCTCGATTTGATTGCGACGGCACCGTCAGTGGTGTACCGCGTGGAGCTTGATGATGGCACCACCCAGGAGGTCACCAATCCGTCGGAGTTCCCGACCGGTCGCGTGACATCGGTCTGGGAGCCGGTTGTTAATGCCGCGGTACTCGCACCGAAGGACTATGTCGGGGTCATCATGGAGTTGTGTCAAGACAAGCGCGGTGTTCTCCAAGGAATGGAGTACCTCGGTGAGAACCGCGTGGAAATCAAATACACCATTCCGTTGGGGGAAATTGTCTTTGACTTTTTTGACCAACTGAAGTCCAAAACCGCCGGGTATGCATCGCTGGATTACGAACCAGCGGGTGACGCCGAGGGAGAACTGGTCAAGGTCGATATTTTGCTCCAGGGCGATCGGGTGGACGCGTTTAGTGCCATCGTCCACAAAGACAAGGCCTATGCCTACGGGGTCATGATGACGGGGCGCTTGCGAGAGCTCATTCCTCGGCAACAGTTTGAAGTCCCCATCCAGGCGGCCATCGGTGCGCGCATCATCGCTCGCGAGAACATTCGCGCGATGCGCAAAGACGTTCTCGCTAAGTGTTACGGCGGTGATATCACCCGGAAGCGGAAACTGTTGGAGAAGCAAAAAGAGGGCAAGAAGCGGATGAAAATGGTGGGCCGGGTTGAGGTTCCCCAGGACGCGTTTATTGCGGCACTCTCCGGTGATGTTGAGAAAAAGAAGGGCAAGTAGCGCTCATCCCTAGTCGCTACGCTTAGCCCGTGTCTCCTTCCACTCTGCACCGCATCATCGTCTCGATCTATGTGGTGTTGAGCCTTGCGGCATTGGGACGCTCGAGTTTCCAAATCCTCACGAAATTCGATGACGCTCCCCTCGCCTACAGCCTCTCCGCGCTTGCCGCCGTGGTCTACGTGATCGCTACAGTGTCGGTGGCGATGGGGCATCGCCCGATTGCCCGACGAATTGCTCGGTGGTCGCTGAGTTTTGAGCTCGCCGGAGTGCTCGGGGTGGGAGGGCTCAGCCTGATTCTCCCGGAGCTTTTCCCCGACCAAACGGTGTGGTCGCAGTTTGGAATGGGGTACCTGTTCATTCCCCTTGTACTGCCCGTGCTGGGGTTGTGGTGGTTGACCAAGCGAGCGCGAGTATGAGCCCGGTCTCGGTGAATTACGGACTCGACTCCCTTCCCGGCGATGGGACACGTCGGGCTGTCACAATTGGAAAGTTTGATGGCGTCCACCGTGGTCACCGGCAGGTGATTTCGCAGCTGTTATCGATGGCGGGCAAAGCCGAACCCACGGTGATTACCTTTGATCGCCACCCTCATGCCACCTTGAAGCCCGGCAGTGAGCCATCCCCCATCCTCAGTGATAGCCAGAAGATCGAGCTCCTGTCTGCCGCTGGGGTCTCACGAGTTGTCGTGCTCCCCTTCGATGAAGAACTTTCTGCGCTGAGCCATGAAAACTTTTCCCAGATTGTCCTGGCCGAGGGCCTATCCGCCGGTGTCGTGCTGGTGGGGGCAGACTTCCGGTACGGGCATGGTGGGGCGGGAACAATCGAGACCCTGCGCAGCGAGGGCGATCACTGGGGTTTCCGAGTCGAGGTTGTCGCGGACGTGTGCGAAGCGGAGGGTGAGCGAATCTCCTCCACGATGATTCGAAGGCTTCTGGCTGCGGGAGAGGTCTCCACCGTCCACGGACTTTTGGAGCGCTACCACTTTGTCCGCGGCGAAGTGGGACACGGTTTTGAGCGGGGCCGAGTGCTCGGGTATCCGACCGCCAACCTCCGAGAAAACATTGAGGGCCTCCTGCCAGCCGATGGTGTTTATGCCACTCGAGTGATTCATCAGGGCACGTCCTATCCGGCCGCAACATCCCTGGGAGTGAACCCCACGTTTGGCGACGTCAACGAGCGCACCCTGGAGTCTCACCTCATGGATGTGACCCTTGACCTGTACGGCGAAACCGTCACCATCGAGTTTGTGGAGTTCATTCGGGGAATGCAGAAGTTCCCCTCCCCGGACGCGCTGGCGGATCAGATGGCGCGC
>JAQBZV010000072.1 GCA_027728145.1 Actinomycetota bacterium
ACTCATGGGCAACACCGCGGAGTCGAGGGAGGCTGCTGAAGAGCTGGTCAGCTGGGTATCCCAGGTGGCGGGAGTCATCGGGGAGGATGCCCTGGTGTTTGATCCAACCCTGGTGCGCGGCATGGGGTACTACACCGGATCAATTGTGGAGATCTCTCACCCAGACCTCGGAATTTCGCTCGGCGGTGGGGGTCGCTACGACGGGATGATCGGTAGATTCCTCGGCACTGAGGTCCCAGCCTTTGGAGTCTCACTCGGGTTTGAGCGCTTAGTCGACATCCTGGAGACGACACCGATTACCCACCACGACCGAGTGGCGTTAGTTATTCCGGCGGGTGGGGACACCACTTCTGTGATTGCGCTGAAGAAACACTTAGTCGACACCGGTCACACCGTGCGGGTCGTGACCGAAGCTAAGAACATGCGGGTGGTCTATGAACAACTCGTGGCCGATGGTTTCTCCCGCGTTGCGAGCGCCGGGGACGGCGCTCACTCGGTGGAGGATCTCACCTGGAAAGACTTAGCGTAATCTCCCCCCGAGTGCGGGTGAGGGATTACTAGGATTGACCTGGTGCTACCCGCACTGACCCACCCACCTAGGAACACCCCCCACCGGAAGAGGACCCCTCGTGGCCGCAATTGACGCCCTGAACGCTCGCGAAATTCTTGACTCGAGAGGTAACCCCACCATCGAGGTGGAGGTGTTGCTCGAGGACGGCACTGCGTCGAGGGCTGCTGTTCCCTCGGGAGCGTCCACCGGAGCGTTCGAAGCGTTTGAGTTGCGCGATGGCGACACCAACCGCTACCTCGGCAAGGGTGTGCAGCGAGCTGTGGCCTCAGTCCTTGACTCGATTGCTCCCGCCATCGAAGGAATGGAGGCCACCGAGCAGCGCGCCATTGACCAGTTGATGCGTGATCTGGATGGCACCGCCAACAAGGAAAAGCTGGGTGCGAACGCGATTCTGGGTGTGTCGCTGGCCGTAGCCAAAGCAGCAGCGGAGTCTTCAGACTTATCCCTGTTTCAGTATCTCGGGGGCTCGAATGCTCACGTCCTACCGGTTCCGATGATGAACGTGATTAACGGTGGTGCTCACGCCGACACAGCCGTCGACATTCAAGAGTTCATGGTGTTGCCCATTGGTGCTGGAACGTTCCGGGAAGCCCTGCAAATGGGTGCGGAGGTCTATCACGCTCTGAAAGCTGAGCTCAAGAAAGCGGGAATGCAGACCGGTCTTGGCGACGAGGGTGGGTTTGCACCCGAGCTTGCCAGCAACCGCGCAGCACTGGATTTCCTGATGACCGCTATTGCCTCAGCCGGGTTTAAGCCAGGCGCTGACATTGCCTTGGGCCTCGATGTTGCGGCCACCGAAATGTTTGAGGGTGGGAGCTACAAGTTCGAAGGCCAGAAACGCGATGCCGCGTTCATGGCCTCCTACTATGGCGAACTCGTGGACAGCTACCCGCTGGTCACTATCGAGGACCCCCTGGATGAAAACGACTGGGACGGCTGGGTCGCCCTGACCGAGGCCATTGGTAGCAAGGTTCAGCTGGTGGGCGATGACCTGTTTGTGACCAACCCGACCAGATTGCAGGAGGGAATCACGAAGGGTGCGGCAAACTCGCTGCTGGTGAAGGTGAACCAGATTGGAACCCTGAGCGAGACCATGGTCGCTGTGGCACTGGCGCACACGAATGGATACACCGCCGTGCTCTCCCACCGCTCCGGAGAAACAGAAGACACCACAATTGCGGACCTGGCGGTCGCGACCAACTGTGGGCAGATCAAGACCGGTGCCCCTGCACGAAGTGAGCGGGTCGCCAAATACAACCAGCTGTTGCGCATCGAAGAGGAGCTCGATAGCTCTGCGTCCTACGCGGGAGCTGGCGCCTACCCACGCTTTAGCTAAGACCTGCGCGCCCTAGGGTCGCACCTAGGCGCCCTGTCTACACTGTTTCCGTGGCGAAGCAGAGGCAGAAAAAGCAGCGGCAGACTCCAAGGAGTCGCGCCTCTGCTGCACAGGTTCTGCTGAATCTGCAGGCCTCAGGTTTTGTGGTCACCTTCTTGGTGCTGATTGTGGCCGGTGTGGTGATTCTGTCCCCAACTCTTCGAGTACTGGCTGAGCAGCAACAAGAAATAGCCGGCTTGGAAGCAGCCCTTGCGGAGAGTGAACAGCAGGTAGTGGCGCTGGAGGAGCAGCGGGAGCGGTGGAAAGACCCCGCTTTTGTGGAAACTCAAGCCCGGGAGCGCCTGCTGTTTGTGTATCCCGGCGACATCACCTACCTCGTCATTGATGATGGGGAGGGCATCGTGGATGACGCAGGGATCGAGATTTCCACCGAGATCGTGGGGGCGTCCACCGATTGGCGAGAATCCTTGCTCGCCTCCTACCTGGTTGCCGCCACCACCTCCCAGGATTACCAGGCCGAAATCTCCGAAGCCCCAGGAAGGATTCCCTCTCCCGAACAGGAGGGCACCCCATGAGTCTCGGGGAGAAGCCCACAGCTTCGGACATTGAGGTCGTGAGTGAGCAGCTGGGTCGACCAGCACGCGACATTGTGGGGATTCCCGCGCGCTGCGTGTGTGGGAATCCGCTCGTGGTGGTCACTAACCCGAGACTCGAGGATGGCACCCCGTTTCCCACCCTCTACTACCTAACCCAGCCGGCAGCCACCCAGGCTGCGTCCCGTCTCGAGGCGGAGGGCAAAATGGCCGAGTATCAGGATCGCCTCGCCGAAGACGAGGACGCACGAGGGGCATATCGCCTCGCGCACGAGGCATTTCTTGCCACCCGAGCTCAACTCGGTGCGATTGAGGAAATTGAGGGCGTCTCTGCCGGGGGAATGCCCACCCGCGTCAAATGCTTACACTCCCTGATGGCGCACTCACTCTCGGCGGGGCATGGGGTGAACCCGGTGGGGGATTGGGCGCTTGCCGACACACCGTGGAGTCGGGAGGTCTGCGCGTGTTAGGCCGCAGGGACGCTTCTCGCCTACTGGTTCTCACACTCGTCGGTGCCCTGTTGGGGGTTCCAAGCGCTGCAGCGCCGGACACCCCGGCGGTTGCCGACCAGGTTCGTGAGCGCCAGTACTGGCTGGAGGAATACCGGATCACCCAAGCCTGGGAGATCACCCGCGGAGCGGGTGTTCGGATCGCGATTATCGACACCGGCATTGACGCGAGCCACCAAGACCTCGCTGGAGCACTCGTTGGCGGGGCCGACTTCTCGGGGCTGGGCAGCCCCGATGGTCTCACCCCGGTGGGGCCCGAGCGACGCCACGGCACGATGGTCGCCTCCTTGGCTGCCGGTAGAGGAAACAATGGCGTCGATGGCGTCCTGGGGAGCGCCCCGGAGGCGGAACTGTTGAGCCTATCCATGAGTTTTGGGGGTGGAACGGTCTCACCGGATGAACAGGTGGCCAATGCCGTTCGGTTTGCGGTGGATAACGGCGCCGACATCATTTCGCTCTCCCTGACACGGAACACCAGGGACTGGCCAGAGTCCTGGGATCGAGCGTTTGGCTATGCGGCAGACAATGACGTGGTCGTCATTGCCGCTGCCGGGAATAGAGGCAGCGGCACCGTGTCGGTGGGGGCGCCAGCCACGATGCCCGGTGTTTTGACTGTCGGGGGAGTAGACCAAGACGGGCAAGCCAGTGATTCGGCTTCCTCGCAAGGAATTACGATCGGCGTGATGGCCCCCAGCGAGGGACTCGTGGGTGCCACCCCCGGTGGTGGCTATGTGTCGTGGTCGGGAACCAGTGGTGCGACCCCGATTGTCGCGGGGATTGTGGCCCTGGTTCGCTCCGCCTACCCGGACCTGGATGCCGCAAACGTCATCAACCGGGTTCTCCTCAGTGCTAACCGGGTGACCGATACGGTTCCCGACCCGATTTATGGGTATGGGTTGATAGACGCGTATGCCGCTTTGACCGCGGATGTTCCTTTCGTGAGTGCAAACCCGCTTGGCTCCCTTGATGACTGGGTGGTCCTGCACCGCAAGCAGGAGGGGAACCCGATCGTGGTGCCGCTGGGACCCCAGTCCACGGTGGCCGAGGAAGAGCAGGCTCTGCCGCCTCGCATCCCCGCACGCGATGACCCGCAATGGAGATTTCTTCCCTACGTGGTGACCGTGGGCTTTGTTTCCCTGCTGTTGGTGGTGGTGCTCACCGGCGGTGTGCTGGTCCTGTGGCGCTTGAGGAAGCGATAGATTAGGCAGAGTCTTCTTGTTTCCACTCTCTGAGGTGTCCTGTGACTCGAATTGTGATTGTTGGCGGTGGCTACGCCGGTTTCTACACAGCGTTGAAACTGCAAAAGCTTCTCCGTCGCGGAGAAGCGGAAGTGGTCGTTATCGACCCACTTCCCTATATGACTTACCAGCCCTTCCTCCCGGAGGTGGCAGCCGGCTCGATTGAGGCGCGTCACGCGATTGTTCCGCTTCGTCGCCACTTGAACAAGTGCCGAGTGATTACCGCACGAGTGACCGGGATTAACCACAGCGCCAAGACCGTCACGGTGACCCCCGAAGGCCAGCCTGACTTCACTTTGGACTACGACCACATCGTCATCCCCGCCGGCGCGGTCTCGAGGACCTTCCCGATTCCCGGCGTCGCGGACTTTGCGATTGGCATGAAGACCATTGAAGAGGCCGTCTCGGTCCGAGACCGCCTGATTGACAATCTCCACCTGGCAGCCGACATGGCTCCGGGATCCGCAAGGGATCGCCTCCTCACCGTGGTGGTTGTCGGTGGCGGATTCGCCGGTATTGAGGCCTTTGCGGAGCTGCGAAGCCTGGTGTCGGCGATGCTCAAGGAATTCCCCACCATCAGCATTAGAGACACCCACTTCCATCTGATCGAGGCGATGGATCGCGTCATGCCGGAAGTGTCCGCGAAGAGCGCTGACTGGGTTGTCAAGAACTTGGAGAAGCGCCAAGCCTTCGTCCACCTCAACACTCAGCTCACCAGCGCGGTGGATGGCAAGTTGTTGCTCTCCAACGGCAGGAAGTTGGAGACCGACATTGTGATCTGGACCGCCGGCGTGAAAGCCCAGTCCATGCTCGGTGGCACCGGAATTCCGCTGGATAATCGCGAGCGCATTTGCGCTCG
>JAQBZV010000073.1 GCA_027728145.1 Actinomycetota bacterium
CAGGACCCGGTCACCCCACGGCGGGGTGGTGGTCCGGTGTTGTGGGACCGGGTTTGGCTCTCGACACCGACACCTGGTGTGTGATCGTTCCCAACGTCCTCGGTGGATGTCAGGGTTCCACTGGCCCTTCGAGCTTCGCCCCCGATGGCAAAGAATGGGGTTCCAGGTTCCCCTATGTGACGATTCGCGACCAGGTGTCAGCAACCAAGGTGCTCGCTGAGCAGCTCGGCATCGACTCGTTCGCGGCCGTTCTTGGCGGATCGATGGGTGGCATGCATGCCCTGGAGTGGGCGATCATGTTCCCTGACTCCTATGAGCGACTGGCCTTGATCGCCACGTCCGCCATCACCAGTGCCGACCAACTGGGCGGGAACTCGCTTCAGCGTGAAGCCATCATGGTCGATCCTTTTTTCGAGGGTGGTGACTACTACGACCACGATGAGGGTCCCTACAGAGGCCTTGCGCTCGCCCGAAGGATGGCGCTGGTCAATTACCGCTCCCCCTCAGAACTCAACGACCGTTTCCAGAGGACCTGGCAAAGCCGGGTGTCACCACTGGGCGACAACGGTCGCTTCGCGGTGGAGAGCTACCTGGATTTCCACGGCAACAAGTTCACCCGACGCTTTGACGCCAACAGCTATCTGGTCCTGGTGGACGCGATGAACTCCCACGATGTCACGCGGGACCGCGGTGAACTCTCCGAGGTTTTGGGGGCCATCACGCACCCCACCTTGATCCTCGGTATTGCCAGCGACCGCTTGTTCCCAGTCGAGCAACAACACGAGCTCGCCACCCACATCCCAGGCTCACTGTCGGGAACTGATGCGATTGTGTTGGAGTCCCCCTACGGTCACGACGGCTTTCTCATCGAGTCTGATCGCGTCGGAGGCGCGCTGCGAGACCTGCTCTCAACACCCGCTCAGTAACCACACCAACACCGCTGAGCGCTCAGAGTAAGCGGGCGTCCAGGTCCTCCTGGGTGGGAGGGTTAGCCCCCACACGCGATACGGTGATCGCCGCACACTCCAGGGCAAAATCCACGGACGCTTCCAGGTCGTCACGACTGATTGAGGACAACCCCGCCACACCAGAGCCCACCAGGGCTCTGCGCTGGAGGGCCACCAGAAGCCCTGACATGAAGGAATCACCCGCGCCAATCGTGTCCTCCACCGCAGTGGCCCGGGTGGAGCGAATCACCGAGTGATCACCGGCCAGCGCGATCACACCCTCGGCACCCTTTGTCAGCACCACGAGTGAGGCACCGGCATGACGCCACGAGGCGAGGACTTCGTCCTCAGTGCGATCCGGATACAGCCACGCGATGTCCTCATCGCTGGCCTTCACGATGTGGGAGAGGGCAATCAGTTGTTCGATTCGACCCCGGACATCCTCGGGGTCCCCCATGATGGAGGGCCTTGCATTGGGGTCATAACTGATGCTCGCTCCCGCGGCTCGCTGCTGGGTGACAATCTCGACCACCCCGGTGCTCCCGGGCTCCAGTGTTGCGCCAATGGAGCCGACATGGACGTGAGAGAAGGACTGCCCTGGAAGCATGCCCGGCGTGATGTCCCACAGAAGGTCAAACTCATAGGACGCAGAGCCATCCTCGGCGATGGTCGCACTCGCCGTCGAGGTGCGGGGAAGTCCACTCACCTCATCAATCAGCGCAACGCCGCTGTCACGGACGTGCTGGGTGATGACCCGGCCCCTCGAGTCCGGTCCCACCCGGGCGGCAAGGACAACGTCGTGCCCGAGTCGACCAATGCCAATCGCCACGTTGAGGGGGCTCCCCCCGGGTGTCTCGGTGACCGAGTCACCTCGAATGACGCAGTCCGTGAGAGCTTCACCCACCACCAGGAACGTGTCTGACATAAAGCCCCCTTTGTCTGCCAGCCATGTTATCGGCGGGTGGTGGCGTCCCTGACCTCTCCCACAAGCTCTTCAATGATGTCCTCGAGGAAGAGCACTCCAGCGGTGTCACCCTCGGCGGTCAATACTTTCGCCACGTGGCTTCCGGTGTTGCGAAGAGTTGCCAGAGCATCTTCGAGCTCCACCGTTTCCTGGAGTGCCACCAGGTTTCTAATGCGGCGAGGGGGGACGGGGTAGTCACTCTCCATCTCGTCACTATCGAGCACATCCTTGATGTGAACATACCCGGTGGGGTCATCTTCTTCATCCACCAGCACGTAGCGACTAAAACCACGCTGGGCAACCGCGTGCTGAACATCGCGGGGGGTGGCATCCTCGGGAAGGGTCACCAACTGCTCCAAAGGAATCGTGACGTCTTTCACGGTTTTGGTGGTGAACTCAAAAGCGGCGTTCAGGGCACCGGAATGATCCGAGAGCATTCCGGTCTTGGTGGATTCCGCCACAATCGTCGCCACCTCATCGAGCGTGTATGCACTGGTAGCTTCGGCTTTCGGCTCCACACCGGTCAACCGGAGGATTCCATTCGCAATCGCGTTCATCGAGCGAATCACCGGGGAGATGACCTTGGAGACAAAAACCAGGGGTGGGGCCAACAGCAAGACCGCTTTATCGGGCAGCGAGAACGAAATGTTTTTCGGCACCATTTCGCCGAGCACCACGTGCAAGTAACTCACAAACAGCAGCGCGAGGATGAACGCCACCGTGCTCACCGCGGCCACCGGTAATCCGAGAGACTCCAGTGGCCCCTCCAGGAGGTGGTGCACGGCGGGTTCTGACACCAACAGAATCAACAGCGAGCAGACGGTAATGCCAAGCTGCGAGGTCGCCAACATGAGCGTTGCGTTCTCCATCGCGTACAGCGACGTTTTCGCCCGTTTACTGCCCGCCTCCGCCAAAGGCTCGATCTGGGATCGCTTCGCCGCAATTACCGCAAACTCAGCACCCACAAAGAACGCATTACCGGCGAGCAACACCACTAACCACGCAAGTCCAGCCCAGTCACTCACAGCAGCGTCACCTCCTCAGCGCTCACCTGTGGGGTGAATCGCACGCGATCGATGCGGCGACCCTCCATGCGTTCCACTCGGAACACCCCGGTGGGAATCTCTACCGTGTCCCCCACCTCAGCCATCCGGCCCAGTTGCTCCAAGATGAACCCGGCAATGGTTTCGTAGTGTCCATCTTCTGGGACCTCGACTCCGGTTCGCTCCTCCAACTCATCGGGTCGAAGCGCCGCCGGGAACGTGAACCAGTCCCTTGCTCGCACCACATCGAGAGATGCTCGGTCGTGCTCATCGGCAACCTCGCCGATGAGCTCCTCAACGAGGTCTTCGAGTGTGGCAATTCCGGAAGTTCCGCCATATTCATCGACAACGATGGCGACCTGATATCCGCGACCGCGAAGCTCGGTGAGCAACACATCGAGGGTCATGGTCTCCGGAACTCGGATCACCTCCGATTGCAGGGCCGAGGCGGGAACTTCGGAGCGTTTATCCACTGGGACCGCCACCGCCTGCTTCACGTGCACCACACCGCGCACATCATCGATGGACTCATCAATGACCGGGAAACGCGAGAACCCGGTCTTCTTCGCCAACGCAATGATGTCCTCGGCGGTGTCACTGCGGTGAACTGATTCCACCTGAGTCCTCGGCGTCATCACGTCGATGGCGTTGCGAGAAGAGAACTCAATGGTGCGAGAGAGCAGGGTGGCGGTGTCATTCTCCAAGAGACCCTGCAGCGCGGAGCGCTGCACCAAGCTGGAGAGCTCATCAGCGGTTCTCGCCGCAGAAAGCTCCTCCTTGGGCTCAATACCCATCGCGCGAATAATGCGGTTGGCACTCCCGTTGAGCACCGCTATGAACGGCCGGAAAGTCCACGTGAAGGCAACCTGGAGGGGAACCAGGACGCGAGCGGTTTGCCGGGGTACTGAGAGGGCATAGTTTTTGGGAACCAGCTCACCAAAAATCATCGAAATGAAGGTTGCGAGCAGAATTCCGAGGACTCCGCCGACGGGTCGCACAAAATCTTCCGGGATTCCAGCGTTCGTGAGCGGGCCAGAAAGCATCGAGGAGATGGCGGGCTCCATCGTGTATCCGGTGAGCAACGTCGTCAACGTGATACCGAGCTGGGCGCTAGAGAGGTGCGTGGAGGTGCGCTTCAGGGCGCCAATAGTGATGGAGAACCCTTTTTCGCCCTTCGAACGCCTGGACTCAAGATCAGCGCGGTCGAGGTTCAGCAGGGCAAACTCGCTGCCCACAAAGACACCAGTTCCCAGCGCGAGCATGACGCCCACCAGGAACAGCAGAAGGTCGGGACTCATAGGGCACCCACCCGGTGGGCACCCCAGGGTTTATGACTAGGTTCAGAGTTGTCAGACGACGTATCATCCATTGCGTGGTCAGGTTAGCAGGCTTGACGCATCCCCCGCCATGACTGCAGGAACTTTGGGGACAAGCCAGGTAGGCTTTTAGCCAGTTGGTTACGCGACGTGAGAGTGAGCGACAAAGCGTGTCAGATAACGACACCGTGAAAGCATCGGCGGAGGCATCCGTCGAATTTGGGGCAAACGAATGGCTCGTCGATGAGCTGTGGACCCTGTATCAAAAAGACCCCCAGCTGGTAGAGAAAAGCTGGTGGCCACTCTTTGAGTCGCGTGCCGCGGAGGTTGGCACTCCGCTGCCCGCATCAGCACCCGCACCCGCAGCTGCAACTCCCCCAGCAACGCCGGTGGTGTCTATGGCTGATGACCCCTCCCCGATCACCTCCCCCATTGCCAAAACCACCTCCATTGCTCCCAAAGAGCAACCCATTCCCGCAGAAGCACCCACGTCCCCCACCGCCATCATCACCACGGTGGACGAGAACGCCGAGGAAGCAGCCACCGACCAGGTCAACCCTCTGAAGGGCATGGCGAAGGCCCTGGCCGCCAACATGGACCAGAGCCTTACCGTCCCCACAGCGACCAGCGTTCGGACCGTGCCGGCAAAACTGATGATTGATAACCGGATCGTCATCAATAACCACCTGCGCCGGGCTCGCGGTGGAAAAGTGTCCTTCACCCACCTCATCGCCTGGGCGATGATCAGGGCTCTCAAGGAGCTCCCCAGCCAAAATGTCTTCTACGACGAGGTTGAGGGCAAACCCGTTGCCGTTCACCCAGCCAACATCAA
>JAQBZV010000074.1 GCA_027728145.1 Actinomycetota bacterium
CACGTATTCGACCCACGCTTCCAAGGTTTTCGAGGAGTCGCCCTTGACCACAACCCAGGGCTCACACGAGGCAATGTCGGGGTTCACCGGTTGCACCACCGCTCGAACGGAGGCGACCACCACAAGACCGCCAGAGGACTTATTCGCAGTCGCAATCTGTCGAAGCGCTCTGCGGCGCCTAGCCACTGTTTCAGCGTGGGGACTGAGGCGCTCGTGGGGAAGGGTTTCCCACGCCGGGAAATCCAGAACGTGGGTGCCCTCGGGCACCACCGAGCGCAGCTCGTCACGCAGTTGGTCAGATTCACGCCCCGTCGCACAGACCACAACCGTCACGGAGGGAACCGGGGTCATGCCAGCGAGAGCCTGAACAATGGCCGTTGTTGCCCCGGAGGGAACAACCAGGGTTCCACCGTCCCGGGCCTGCTCGAGTGTTTCGTGAATGCCGGAATCAGCGACCAGCAAAGAGGGAAGCTTCCAGAGACTCACTCGGTGGAGTCTATTAGTCCCGCACTGAAGACAAACCGGTGTTTATCAGCTCTGCGGGGGGTGAATCTTCTGCTGGGCGGCGGTCAACCCTTCGGTCACCAGAGCCTCCACCGCATCACAGGCCAGACGTAAGACGTCGGGAAGCTGTGCTTCCTGGTCAGCGCGGAAGCGCTGCAGGACGTAGTCCGCCATGGGTCTGGGGTCATCGGGTCGACCAATGCCGACTCGGACCCGGTGGAAATCGAGTGTTCCGAGAGCTCGGGCAATGTCTTTGAGCCCGTTGTGACCAGCGTGACCGCCACCGAACTTCAGTCGAATGGTGCCCTGGGGCAGATCGAGGTCATCGTGGACGACCACCAACTGGGCGGGGGGAATCTTGTGAAAGGCGAGCATGGCTTGCACGGGTCCACCGGAGCGGTTCATAAAACTGGAGAGTGCTGCGAGGCGCAGGGTGAACCCTGCGGGGTGTGACACGCTCGCGAGCACGCCGTGGCTTTTGAACTTCTGAAAGCCCTTGCCCGCAGAATCTGCGCAGGCAGCCACCACCATCTGTCCCACGTTGTGGCGGGTGTGTTCGTACTGGGTCCCCGGGTTACCGAGACCGACAATCAGCCACTCCGTTGTGGAGGAGCTTTTCTTGCGGGGGAAACCAAACGGCAGGGTTATTCGCCGCCCGAGTCAGAGCCGCCCGAGTCGGAGTCACCGGAATCTCCGCCAGAGTCGCCACCCTCAGCGGGAGCACCGCCTTCGCCGCCAGCTTCGCCCTCCGCCGTGGCGCCGGGCTCAGGCTCGACAACCTTCGGAGGCTGCTGGATGGAGAGGACAAGCATGTCAGGCTCAGACACCAGAGTCGCACCATCGGGCAAGACGAGCTCGCCGGCGCGAATCTGGGCACCCTCCTCGAGGCCGTCCACGTTCACCGTCACGTACTCCGGAATGTGGGTTGCTTCGGCTTCCACGCTCACCGTGTTGTGCTCCAGCTGAACCATGGTGCCGGAGAAGGGCTCACCCTCGACGTGAACGGAGATGTCCACGGTGACCTTCTCACCCTTGCGGACGATGACGAGGTCGAGGTGTTCGATGATCTGTCGAACGGGGTCGCGCTGGATGTCCTTGATGAGGACCAACTGCTCGCCCTCGGTCGTCTTCAGCTCGATCAGAGCGTTCGCGCGACGGGCAATCAGCGTGGTTTCGTGGGCAGGAAGCGCCACGTGAAGGGGGTCAGCGCCGTGGCCATAGACCACGGCGGGAATCTTGCCGGCAGCGCGCAGCTTGCGCGCTGCGCCCTTACCAAATGAGGTGCGGATATCAACCGCAACGTGGTTATCAACCATGAACTGCTCCTAAGTTTTCTGCATTTTCTCGAACTCGTACGCTGTGCGTGAGGAGAGACATAGGAGCCTGCTCCACCGCGTCGATTACGAAGGGTTGTGTGTACAACTCTTCCTCGCCGAAGTACCCCGTAATGCTAGCTGAGAATGGGGGCTTCGTCTAATGGTTGAGGGTTGGATTTTTCTTCAGTGACCAGACCACGAGTCCCAGGGCAAAAATCACTCCACCGGTTGCCACGGACGGCCACGGCAGTGTGGCGACCAGGCTCACACACCCCACCAGACCGAGCCAGGGAACGAACACGGGCAGAATCCGCTCTGCCTCGGGCTGCTTCAGGGCTGCGCCGTGAGCAATCGCGTAATAGCTCAAGACGGCGCTCGAGGACGCCCCCACCAACCAGATCGGGTCCACCAGGGACACGGCCACGATGGCGCCAAGCGCCATCGTGATCTCCGCAATCGCCGGTGACGAGGTCCTCCCCCACACCACCCCCAGTGTTGAGGGCAAGTCACCGTGCTGCGCCATCGCCATCGAGGTCCGAGAAAGCCCTGCCAAAACTGCGGCCAGTGACCCCAGTGACGCGAGTGCTGCGACCGCGATTACCCAGGGGGCAAGGGACGCGGGCGCGATGTCCGCGAGCGGGGCTTCACTCAGAGCTAGAGCATCAGTGCCAAGCGACCCCACCAATACGACAGCAATCGCGCCATAAAGGACCAAGACTCCGAGCAGTGTGAACACAATCACGCGAGGCAACACCGTGACCGGGTTGGAGACTTCTTCGCCCAGCGTCGCCATCCGGGCATACCCGGCGAAGGCAAAAAAGATGAGTCCCGCCGCCGGCAGGACACCCCACGCCGAGGCGTCACCCGAAAAATCAAGCGCGGAGAACCCGCTACTGGCACCCACCAGGGTGGTGATCAGGAATCCGACGACAACCACGGCAATGAGCAAGCTGATGGCTGCGGTGGTGCGAAGACCGGAAATGTTGGCTGCGGCAAACACGACCAAGAGTCCCACCGCCACCAGGGTTGGGTTCTCTGGCCACAGGTATCTCCCGGCAATGGCGGAGATTGCTGCAGCCGATGCGGTCTTACCGACCAGGAAGAACCAGCCCGCCAGGAAGCCGGCTTTCGGGCCGATGTATTTCTGGCCATATCGATAGGCACCACCGGAGACCGCGTTGTGGATGGTGAGCTGCGCCATCACGAGCGCGTTCAGCAGGGCTATCGAACCAGCTAGAACGAGCGAGACCCAGAGCAGGGAACCTGCCAGGGATGCTGCCGGAGCCCACACATAAAACGCTCCCGCTCCCACCATGGATGCCACCCCAATGCCCGAAGCCCCCAGGGGTCCGAGGGTTCGTCTCAGTCCACTCATGAGCGACACTGTAGAGGGCGTGGGAGACTAAACGGTGACAATGAGCTTCGATGACAACACCGATCGACCGCTGTATTCGAGGCGGCGACGAGACCTGATGCGTTTTGTGGTGCTTCTCGCCATCGCTGCTCTGGTCCTCCCCGGAGTCATCGTGACCTGGACCACGCAACTGCGCACCGCGAACTATGCCTGCCAGATTGCGGTCAATTACTACGCACCCGGCGCCACATCCTCACGAGCATCTTTTGACCTTGTGCCCGCCGACCTACTCGGTTGGAACTGTCACGCCGTCATGTTCGATGGCCAAGAGTTCTTTGTTGCCCACCTGGGAGTGGTGCCGGGCGCTCCGCGCCTGGTTCCCCTGACGGGAAGCTAAGCAGCCCCATCAAACATCGAGGTCACCGAACCATCCCCGAAAACTTCCCGGATTGCCCGAGCGAGCAGTGGCGCGATGGGCAAGATGGTGAGGCGGTCCCAACGTTTGCTCTCCTCCAGAGGCAGGGTGTCAGTGACGACGACCTGGTCAATGAAATCTGACTGCAGAACCTCCACCGCGGGGTCTGAGAACACAGCGTGGGTGGCGGCCACAACTACTCGGGTAGCCCCACTGTCCTTGAGGGCTTGTGCCGCCTTGGCGATGGTGCGCCCGGTGTCGATGAGGTCATCCACCAGCAAACAAACCCGACCCTCGACATCACCGACAATTTCGTGGACGGAGACCTGGTTGGGAACTTTCGGGTCGCGACGCTTGTGGATGATGGCCAGCGGTGCACCGAGCTTGTCACTCCAAATGTCGGCCACACGAACACGACCCATGTCGGGGCTGACTACTGTCAATGATTCGTGATCGAGCAGCTTCTGGAAGTGCTCCAGCAGGACCGGCATCGCAAACAGGTGGTCGACGGGTCCATCAAAGAAGCCTTGAATCTGGGCGGCGTGAAGATCGACGCTCATGATGCGGTCCGCTCCCGCGGCCTTAAACAAGTCCGCAATCAACCGGGCAGAAATGGGTTCACGACCGCGACCCTTCTTGTCCTGGCGGGCGTAGGGATAAAACGGTGCCACCACCGTGATTCGCTTCGCGCTGGCGCGCTTCAGGGCATCCACCATGATGAGCTGCTCCATCAGCCACTCGTTGATGGGGGCGCTGTGGGATTGCATGACGAAGGCGTCACACCCTCGAACGCTGTCGCCGTAGCGGGCATATATTTCCCCGTTGGCAAAGGTTCGGGTTTCCGCCGGAACGAGTTCCGTTCCCAGCTCCTTCGCGACGGCATCGGCGAGGGCGGGGTGAGCTCGACCGCTCACCAGAACTAGGTTTTTCTTGGTGGTGGCGGTAATCGTGGGCACGGGTATCTATCGCCTCTTCGCGTTGGGGGGTGGGACACAGAAAGTCATTAGCTATTTCTTACCGGTCGAAGCCTTGGACGCGGCGTCGGCTGACGGCGTGCCCCCGCGGTTGGCCTCAACCCAGCCTTCAAGGTTGCGCTGAGTGGAGACACTCATGGCCAAAGCTCCGGGCGGAACACTCCGCCTGATGACAGCACCGGCGGCGCCATAGGCGCCGTCCCCGATCTCGACCGGAGCAACAAAGACTGTGTGGGAGCCGGTCTTCACGTGAGCACCAATCGTGGTGCGGTGTTTTGCGACTCCGTCGTAGTTGGCGGTGATAGCTCCCGCCCCGATGTTGGTGCCCTCACCGATCTCGGCATCGCCGATGTAGGAAAGGTGGGGAACCTTGGCACCGCGGTGCAGCGTGGAGTTCTTGATTTCCACGAACGCTCCCACTTTGCCGTCCTCTCCGATACTGGCTCCCGGGCGAAGATACGAAAACGGCCCCACGCTCGCTCCG
>JAQBZV010000075.1 GCA_027728145.1 Actinomycetota bacterium
CCGGCTGGGTATGGCGGCATGGATTAGAGAGAATCGACCTAGCGGTGACCCGATTATGATCCTCGACGATGTGTTTGCCGAACTCGATGCCACGAGGCGCGAAAAACTTGTCGGTGCGATTACCGGATATGAACAATTGATCATTACGACGGCTGTCGAGGAGGATCTTCCTCCGGGACTTGAGGGTCATCGGTTCGATGTGAGGGAGGGAGTGGTGAAACCTCGATGACAACTCCCGAAGCACGTAACGTGTATCAGCGACTGCGCACAAAGTTTGGTGGGTTTCGGGCGACAGATAAAGGTGTCGCGGGTGGATCACAACCTTTCGGGGCTTTTCGGGACCCAGGCTCCATGGCGGACGCTTTTGACGAGCTCACCAGTTCCATGGGGTGGGCCCCCAGTCTTGCCCGGGCGGAACTTGCGGAGCATTGGGCGGACATTGTGGGCGATGACGTCGCTGCTCACGCACTGCCCACCGGGTTTCATGAGGGCGCCCTCGAGATTCAATGTGACTCCAGTGCATGGGCAACGCAGCTTCGCCTGATGAAAAAAAATCTTCTCGACGCACTCGAGGAACGCTTCCCGGATGCCGGCGTGTCGGACATAGTCGTAAAAGCACCGGGTGCCCCTTCCTGGAAACATGGCTCGCGCTCTGTTCCAGGGCGTGGCCCGCGCGATACTTACGGGTAGAAACCCGTAATTGGTGGAACGAAAAGAAATCTCTCCCCAGAGGGCGAAAATCAGCCTTTCTCGGACCCCTCTTCGATAGACTGAACTCCAGCAATAAACCGTGATTTTTCCTGGTTTTTGCCCCATCCGAGCCCAGCTGCAGGAGTAACTTAAAATGTCACCAGCGCCGAAGAAAACTCCCAATGAAGAGTCCTACGGCGCCAGCGACATTCAAGTCCTCGAGGGACTCGAAGCCGTTCGTAAGCGGCCGGGAATGTACATCGGTTCTACCGGGCCTCGGGGGCTTCACCACCTCGTGTATGAGATCGTCGACAACTCAGTCGATGAGGCTCTTGCTGGGCATTGCGACCTGATCAATGTGGTGATTCTGGCCGATGGCGGTATGCAAGTGTCCGACAACGGTCGAGGAATCCCGGTGGATGAGCACCCGGTCGAAAAGAGATCAACCGTCGAGGTTGTGTTAACAACGTTGCACGCCGGCGGAAAGTTTGGCGGTGGCGGATATGCGGTGTCAGGCGGTCTGCACGGTGTCGGTAGCAGTGTGGTGAATGCGCTGTCGCAAAAACTAAACGTGGAAGTAAAGCGACAGGGAAGTGCCTGGACACAGTCCTACAAAGATGGTGTTCCCGATGCGCCGCTAACAGAGGCTGGCCCGGCAGACGTGACTGGGACTCGGATTGAGTTTTGGCCCAACACAGAAATTTTCGAAACGGTTGAGTTTGATTACGAAACCTTGCGCACTCGTTTTCAGCAGATGGCTTTCCTGAACAAGGGCCTGAGGATTGATTTGGTGGATGAGCGCCCGTCTGCCTCCGGCCGAAAAGACTCCTATCAATACGAACAGGGGCTCGTCGATTACGTCGAATATCTCAATAGCGCCAAGAAGACAGAACTGGTCCACCCCGACATCATTTCTTTTGAGGCTGAGGACACGGAACGCACCATTGCTTTGGAAGTGGCGATGCAGTGGACGACTGCATACTCCGAAAGCGTTCACACCTACGCCAACACGATCAACACCCATGAGGGGGGAACCCACGAAGAAGGTTTCCGTGCAGCATTGACCACTTTGGTCAACAAATTCGCCCGGTCCACTGGTCTGCTCAAGGAAAAAGATGAGAACCTCACCGGAGACGATGTCCGAGAAGGGTTGACCGCGGTGGTGTCGGTCAAGCTTGGAGAACCTCAGTTTGAGGGCCAAACCAAGACCAAGCTCGGGAACACTGAAGCGAAATCCTTTGTTCAAAAAGTCACTGGAGAACACCTCGGAGATTGGTTTGAGAGAAACCCTGCGCAAGCAAAAGATGTCGTTCGTAAAGCAATACAAGCCTCGGCGGCCCGAATCGCCGCGCGGAAGGCACGGGAGCAGACCAGGCGTAAAGGTTTGCTGGAGTCCGGAGGCATGCCCGGCAAGCTGAAGGACTGCCAGTCCAAAGACGCGAGCATCAGTGAGATTTTCTTGGTCGAGGGTGATTCAGCTGGCGGCAGCGCGGTGTCCGGTCGAAATCCCGAGACACAAGCCATTTTGCCGTTGCGCGGAAAAATTCTGAATGTCGAGAAAGCTCGACTAGACCGTGCGCTGGGAAACAACGAGGTTCAAGGCATGATTACTGCCTTTGGTGCTGGGATCGGCGAAGACTTCGACGTCGAGAAGGTGAGGTATCACAAGATCGTGTTGATGGCCGATGCTGATGTTGACGGTCAACACATTACAACTCTGTTGTTGACCCTGCTGTTTCGGTACATGCGACCACTCATTGAACGCGGCTACGTCTACTTAGCCCAACCCCCGTTGTATCGCTTGAAGTGGTCAAACTCGGATCACGAGTACGTGTTTAGCGATCGCGAGCGCGACGCCCTCATTGAGGCGGGCAAAAAAGAGGGAAAGAAGCTTACAAAAGACAACTCGGTTCAGCGTTACAAGGGTTTGGGAGAGATGAACCACCAGGAGCTGTGGGACACGACCATGAACCCTGAAACGAGAACGCTGTTGCAGGTCACGCTCGAGGACGCGGCGGTCGCCGACACCGTGTTCAGCACCCTGATGGGTGAGGACGTTGAGGCCCGGCGGACATTTATCCAGCAAAACGCCCGAGACGTTCGATTCTTGGACATTTAGGACACACTCATGACTGACGAGATAACTCAGAAGCCCGCAGCTGACAAGGTCGACCAAGTCGATCTGCAAGTGGAGATGCAACGGTCCTACCTCGACTACGCCATGAGCGTCATCGTCGGGCGAGCACTGCCCGACGTCAGAGACGGCCTGAAGCCCGTCCACCGCCGGGTTTTGTATGCGATGTATGACGGCGGATACCGACCCGATAAGGCTTTCTCTAAGTGCTCGCGTGTGGTCGGCGACGTTATGGGTAAATTCCACCCTCACGGTGACAGCGCTATTTATGACGCGCTAGTCCGCCTTGTTCAACCGTGGAGTCTGCGGTACCCACTCGCTGCGGGCCAGGGCAATTTTGGGAGCCCCGGTAACGATGGGGCAGCAGCCCCCCGATATACCGAGACCAAGATGGCGAACTTGGCACTCGAGATGGTCCGCGACATTGATGAAAACACTGTCGACTTCCAAGACAACTACGACGGTCGAACCCAAGAGCCCGCAATTCTTCCCAGCCGTTTCCCCAACCTCCTGGTCAATGGTTCTGTGGGGATTGCGGTGGGAATGGCGACCAACATTCCTCCCCACAACCTTCGGGAGGTGGCAGCAGCCGCGCAGTGGCACCTGGCAAACCCCACCGCATCGCGGGAGGAGCTCCTCGAGGCCGCAATGGCCGAGGTTAAGGGCCCCGATTTCCCCACGGGCGCGCAGATTTTGGGCTCAAGTGGGATTCAGGATGCCTACCGCACGGGACGTGGCTCCATCAAGATGCGTGCCGTGGTCACGGTCGAGGAGATTCAGGGTCGCACCTGCCTCGTTGTCACAGAGTTGCCGTACCAGGTGAATCCGGACAATCTGGCCATCAAGATTGCTGACCTCGTCAAAGAGGGAAAGCTCAGCGGAATTGCAGACATCAGGGACGAGACCTCGGGTCGAACCGGTCAGCGTCTTGTTATTGTCCTCAAGCGTGACGCAGTGGCAAAGGTTGTTCTCAACAACCTCTACAAGCACACGTCGCTGCAAGAAAACTTCGGGGCCAACATGTTGGCCATCGTTGATGGGGTCCCCCGCACTCTGACTCTCGATGGCTTCATTTCCTACTGGGTCACCCACCAGATCGAGGTCATTGTCCGGAGAACGCAATTCCGTCTCGATAAAGCCGAGGCAGATGCACATATTTTGCGCGGCTATCTCAAGGCCTTGGACGCTCTGGATGATGTCATCGCGTTGATTCGCAAGTCCCCCACAGTCGAGGAGGCCAAAGAAGGCCTCATGAAACTCCTGGGAGTTGACGACGACCAGGCTTTGGCAATCCTCAACCTGCAACTGCGCCGTCTCGCCGCGCTGGAGCGTCAGAAAATCATTGACCAGGCGACAGAGCTGGAAAAGATGATTGCCGAGTACAAGGCAATCCTTGCCAGTGACGAGCGCCAACGCTCGATCGTCTCAGAAGAGCTTCACGACATCGTGGACCGCTTCGGTGATGACCGCCGAACGGAGATTCTGCAGGGTTTTGAGGGCGGAATGACCGATGAGGACCTGATTCCGGAAGAGGAAATGGTCATCACGGTCACCCGAGGTGGTTATATCAAGCGGACTCGGAGTGACAACTACCGAAGCCAGCACCGTGGTGGCAAGGGCGTGCGCGGGGCGCAGCTGCGCGCTGACGATGTGGTCGAACACTTCTTCGTGTCGACAACCCACAGATGGCTGCTGTTCTTTACCAACCTCGGCCGTGTGTATCGCGCCAAAGCCTATGAGGTTCAAGAAGCAGGCCGGGACGCCAAAGGCCAACACGTCGCGAATCTCCTGGCGCTGCAGCCAGACGAGAGCATCGCACAGATTCTCGACATCGCTAACTATGAGGCGGCGCAATATCTATGCCTCGCCACCAAGGGCGGCATGATCAAGAAGACCGCCCTCACTCAGTACGACACCAATCGTCAAGGCGGAATCATCGCCATCAACCTCAAGGAGGGTGATGAGGTGGTGGCGGCGAGACTCCTCAACGAGGGCGACGACATGCTCTTGGTCTCGCGCGGAGGAATGTCTCTGAGATTTACCGCCAGTGATCAGAGCCTCCGGCCCATGGGCCGCTCCACCGCGGGCGTTAAGGGGATGCAGTTCCGAGGCGATGACCAGCTGCTGTCAGCATCAGTGGTCAGTGACCAGGGTTTCGTGTTTGTGGTGACTGAGGGTGGATATGCAAAGCGAACCGCAGTGGACCAATACCGCACC
>JAQBZV010000076.1 GCA_027728145.1 Actinomycetota bacterium
ATATAACCAACACCTGCTCCCAGGACTTCTCGAACACTGGAGTCGGTGATGTTCTTCCCACCGAGCGTGATGGTGCCAGAGGTGACCTGACGAAGCCCCAAAAGTGTCTCAGCAAACGCGGTCTGACCATTACCTTCGACCCCTGCAAGACAAAGAACCTCACCGGCTCTGACCTCCAGAGAAATCCCATCGATGACTTTTTGCTGGCGGTCATCGACGACAACCAGGTCTTGTACCTCCAAGACCACATCACCAAGTTTTGGCTCACTCTTAGTGACAGTCAGGTCCACCTCACGCCCGACCATCAATGATGCGAGATCTCCCACAGAGGTCTCTGGCGAAACGGAGTCAATGACTTTGCCCCCTCGAATGACGGTCACGACATCAGCAACAGCCTTCACCTCGCGGAGCTTGTGCGTAATGAACACGATCGAGGTTCCCTCGTCAGCCAGCTGACGCATGATGGCCATCAGCTCATCCGTCTCCTGAGGTGTCAACACGGCAGTCGGCTCGTCCAGGATGAGTACCTTTGCCTCCCGAGCCAGAGCCTTCACGATTTCGACCCGCTGCTGAATGCCCACTGGCAGGTCTTCGATGGTGGCATCGGGGTCGATGTCAAATCCAAACCGAGCAGAAATCTCTCGCACACGCTCACGCGCAGTGGCGAGGTCTAGAGAGCCCCAGCGGGTTGAGGGCTCGTTACCCAGCACCACATTCTCAGCCACGCTGAAGACCGGAACCAACATGAAGTGTTGGTGGACCATTCCAATCCCTGCGTCCATGGCATCGCCTGGGCCCGAGAAGGCCTGCTCGACTCCATCGAGGACGATACGTCCTTCATCTGGTTGGTACAGGCCGTAGAGCAGATTCATCAGGGTTGATTTGCCGGCCCCATTTTCACCCAGGAGAGCATGAATCTGACCCGGCTCAACGACGAGAGAAATGTTGTCATTGGCGACCACGGGACCAAAGCGCTTGGTCATTCCCTGAAGTTCAAGCTTCACTGCTCAGTCCCTTTCCGCGGGGTAAAAATAGACTAGAGGAGAAAGATGTGGGGCCCTAGACAGTGTCTAGGGCCCCACATTCGTTTACGTTACGACGAAACCCGGCAGCCTAGGCCAGCGGGTCGACTGATCCGTCAATGATGCCTGCCTTGAGCTCGACGAGGCGGTCCTTGATGGACTGGTCGATCTTGTCATCGAAGGCGTAGAAGGGGGAAATGTCCGTTCCTTCGTTAGCCAGGTCACCCATGTAGTAGTCACCGGTGAAGTTACCGTTCACTGCATAGTCTTCGATGATGTCGAAGGTTGCAGCGCCCATGCGCTTCTCGGCGGAGGTGAGGATGTAATCGGCGTACTCAGGTGAGGTCAGAGCGATGTCTTTGTCAACACCGATCATGACTGCGTTGTCGCCAGCTTCCTTGATTGCTTCGATGCCAGCACCGAACTGGTCTCCACCCACGGGGAAGAGAACGTCAGCGCCCTGCTCGAGCTGCGATGCCGCAATGCTCTTACCGACGGCGTCGTTAGGAGCGAAACCGCCCCAGAACTGGCCCTCAGCGGCAGCTGGGTCCCACCCGAGAACGGTGACGGCAGTGCCGGTCTCTGTCTCGTAGGCCTTGGCGCCGTAGTAGAAGCCAGACATGAAGTCGGTCACAGCGTCAATCTGGAGACCGCCGTAGGTGCCCACAACCTTGGAGGTTGAGTAAGCAGCTGCGAGGTAACCAGCGAGGTAGCTGGACTGGTTCATCTTGTAGCCAACTGGCTTTAGGTTGTCGTTTCCTTCGCTCCAACCATCAACCGTGACAAAGCTCACGTCGGGGTTGGCAGCAGCAGCTACGTTGACGTCGGCAACAAGGTTGAATCCAACCGCGATGATGACATCACAACTAGCGTCGACCATGGCCTGGAGGTTCGGCGCGAAGTCCTCAGCACTGTTGGACTCTGCTTCGGCGATTTGTGCACCGAGCTCAGATTCTGCCTGGAGGAGACCGTCATAGACGGCCTCGTTGAAGGAGTTGTCCTGGAAGCTTGCCTCATCAGAAACAGCACAGGCGAGGAAGTCAAGCTCTGGAGCCGCTGCCTCTTCTTCAACAGCTGCCTCTTCGGTGACTGCTTCTTCCACGGGCTCGGCGGCACAACCTGCCAGAACCAGTGCAGCAGCACCCAAAGCAGCGATACCTGCAAAGGTACGCTTTGCGGTGATTGCTTTCACTAATGTGTCCTCTCGTTTCGGTATAAAGCCATCGCCTTGGCCCCAAGAATTCGCCTCAGTATTCAGCAATGAGGGTGGCGACGACTATTTGGTTCTCATCCTAGGGTGACAATGTTCACCAGAAATTAACTAGAGGCCATTGCGCTCAGATGCGCCTCAAGCATGGCTTGAAGCTTCAAGAGAATGAGTCAGCGCTGAGCCAGACCGAGTATCGGGCGCGAAGGTGTGGTGGTGGCTCCCATGGTCGAGGCAATGTAGGAATAGAAAGCCTCTGCGTCGACTTCCTCGACCACTCGGGCGTTGGGCGTTAGCCCATGAACACCCCATGACATGGCAGAGTAGCCGCGAGTCAACTCGGAATCCGCCTCAATATCTACCGCGTAGGAAGAGCTCTTTCTGACGAGCTCCGGATGGAGCATCACCGCCACGGTGAGTGAGTCGGGGTGCGAGGAGCCGGGGATACCGACACTCTCGTCGAATTCCAATGTTGTCTCACATACTTGTCGGAAAAACTTTGCCACAGGAGTGCCCTGGTCACCGATAGTCGCCATCTGCTCTCTCGAGAAGATGGCATCGCGCACCGTGAGTGGTTCCCATGGAACCACGGTGATGTCGAAGCCCGCACCAAAGACAATTTTTGCCGCGTCCGGATCAACATAGAAGTTGAACTCGGCGGCTGCAGTGATGTTGCCCCTCGCGTTATTCGAGCCCCCCATGATGAAGAGGTGGTTGACGCGGGAGGGAAAGCCGGGGTCTTTCACGACTGCCATCGCGATGTTCGTCAGCGGGCCAATAGCCACCACGTTCAGCGCGCCGGGCTCTTCAGAGGTCAGGCGCAACAGTGCGTCCACGGCGTGCTCATCTTCGATGGACACTCCCTCAGTGTCCATCGACAGTCCTCCGGAACCGTCGCCGTGCACATACTCAGCAGAAACCCACTCCCGCACCATGGGGCGACGACATCCTAAAAACACCGGCACATCCCCCAGAACCCCGGCAACGCTGAGGGTCATCAGGGCGTTTTTAGTTTGCTGATCGAATCCCACGTTTCCGGCCACCATGGTGACCGCGCGAAGGTCAGCTTCCTCATCTAGGACACCGAGAAGGATTGCTACGCAGTCGTCTTGGGCGGTGTCCGTATCGAGGATGAAGGGAATAGCCAACCTGCTACCTAGCCGAGCTGAGATCGAAAGTAGTCGATGGTCTCTCCAAGCCCCTCACGAAGCGGCACTGAGGGCTCCCAGCCCAAAACCTTCTTGGCCCTATCAATATTGGGTTGTCGTTGCTTGGGATCATCCGCTGGCAAATCTCGGTGCTCAATCGGTGAAGACGAACCCGTAATTTCCAACACCAGGGAGGCAAGCTCCAGCATGGTGAACTCACCCGGGTTTCCGAGGTTTATGGGGCCTGGATCGTTCGAGGTGTTCTCCATCAGGGCAATCAATCCGGAGACGAGGTCATCTACGTAACAGAAGGATCGGGTTTGGGACCCATCACCATAAATGGTCAGCGGTTCACCGCGAAGGGCTTGAACGATGAAGTTACTCACGACCCGGCCATCATCCGCTGCCATTCTGGGCCCGTACGTGTTGAAAATGCGAGCGACCCTGATGTCGAGGTTGTGTTGACGGTGATAGTCAAAGAAGAGTGTCTCGGCCACGCGCTTGGCCTCGTCGTAGCAGGCCCTTGGCCCGATCGGATTGACTTTGCCCCAGTATTCCTCGGGCTGTGGGTGGACTTCGGGGTCTCCATAAACCTCTGACGTGGAGGCTTGGAGAATCGGAACCCGCAAGCGCTTGGCCAACCCCAGCAAGTTAATCGCACCCACGACGTTGGTTTTGGTTGTTTGGACGGGGTCGTGTTGATAGTGGACCGGCGATGCCGGGGACGCCAAGTTGTAGATGGCATCAACTTCGACATAGAGAGGGAAGGTCACATCGTGACGCATGAGTTCAAACCGGGGGTTGGCCAGCAAATCCTCGATGTTTCGCTTTGATCCGGTGAAGTAGTTGTCCACGGCAATGACGTCATGACCCTGGCCCAGAAGACGCTCGGACAGGTGGGAGCCCACAAAACCAGCTCCACCGGTTATCAAAATTCTCATGGGGATGATGCTACCGGGGTGCTGGGGTACTCGAGCTAGAGCACCCCATCAAGCCCCTGCTCTTTCATGCTCTCCACTATCTGCTTCACATCCTGCGCGTGGTCTTTCGTTGTGACCAGGAGCGCATCCGGGGTGTCCACAATGACGACATCTTTCATTCCCAGAAGTGTGATGATGCGGCCAGAGGACCCCACCACAATTCCGGTGGAGTCGTGGGGGTGAACTTTGGTGCTGTCTCCCACCACAATCACATCGGAGGCTGCGCCGTTGTCTCGCGCTCCCGCAAGGGAGGCAAAATCTCCGACGTCTTGCCAGCCAAAACTTCCGGGCACAACCAAGAACTGCCCTGCCTTGGCCGCCGGCTCGGCAACTGCGTAGTCAAAGGCAATCGAGGGCAAAGCATCCCAGGCGCTCTGGAAACCAGAACCCGCCACCACTGCTGCGGCAATGTCTCGCAGCGGTGTACCCAGATGGGGGGCAAACTCATCAAAAGCTGCCACTACCGAGGACACTTGTCCGACAAAGATTCCTGCATTCCAGAGGTAGTCACCTGAGGCGAGGAAACGTTGCGCATCCAAGAAGGAGGGCTTCTCGACAAATTCCCCCACGCGGTGAACCCCATCAGCAGAAAACTCGGAGTCTTTCTTGATGTAGCCAA
>JAQBZV010000077.1 GCA_027728145.1 Actinomycetota bacterium
AGTGGGCGAGCAATATCTTGGAACTGTGGTGAAGATTGCCACCTTCGGTGCTTTCATCTCCCTGGTTCCCGGCAAGGATGGCCTGCTCCACATCTCCGAGGTTCGCAAGCTTGCCGGCGGTAAGCGAGTGGAGGACGTCGAAGACGTCCTGTCGGTCGGCCAGAAGGTCTTGGTGGAAATCTCCAAGATCGATGACCGTGGCAAGCTCTCGCTTTCCCCGGTCCTCGCCGAAGGTGAAGCAGAGGCTTCGTCCGACGACGAGTAGAGCGCGTTGTACAGAATCCCGGTTGTCTTTCGACAGCCGGGTTTCTGCGTGTCGGATGAAATTAAACTATTTCAGTAAGGCCGTGCCCGCTGAAGGGCCTTATTTTGTAATAAATATCGTTTTATCGACCAGGAAGTGAGTATTTTCCCCACAATTGTTGGTTGTGAGGGGTGTTTTGGGTCAGAAAACTTCCAGCTTTTGTTGAGTGTTTGTCTAGCAAGTAGCTCTCAGCCGGGGTAGCGTGGCGGGGCACGTTATGAATATCGAGAGGTGTGCGTAGCGGGCAAGAGGAATTTTCCTCGTCCACCCGCCGACGGGTCCGTCGCGGCGGCGGGCGGTGATAACAATGGAAACATTTCAAGGGAGAATCATGGATCTGCTTAGCATTACGCAAGCGTTCTTCATGCTCGGATTCGTTGCAATGGCAGCGGGAACCCTCTACTTCGTCCTGGAGAGAGGCGACCTCAAGCCTGAGCACCGCATCACTGCAACCTATGCAGGAGCAATTACCTTCATTGCTGCAATCATGTACTGGATCATGACCGACCTCGTCGGATTCTTTGACCAGGAAGCTGGTTCTGCAGCTGCAATCCAGGGCACCATGCCCTACCGCTACATCGACTGGCTTCTCACCACGCCTCTGCTGCTGGTGGAGTTCGGTTTGATTGTCGCGATTGCCGGCGCCGTCACGAAGGGTTTCATTACTCGCATCGTGATTGCCGACATCATCATGATCATCACCGGTTACCTCGGTGAGGTCGGAACTGAGGGAGAGTTTTCCACCATTGTGTGGTTCGTCATCTCCAGCCTCGCGTATTTCTACATCGTCTACGCGGTGCTCCAGGTCAAGACAGATGGTATGCCGGACTACGCTGCTCGCGCAGTGAAGGTCATGCGTAACTTCGTCATGATCGGATGGGCAATTTACCCCATCGGCACTGCAACCGAAGAGTTCATGAAGCTCTCCGGTGCTGACGTCTCCTCGGCTATCGCCATCGCCGCCATTGTGTACGTCATTGCTGACGTCCTCAACAAGGTCGGCTTCGGTATGGTCGCGGTGAGCACCGCCAAGAAGGCAAGCGCATCCGTCAGGGCCTAAGGCCTTAACGCTGCAACGGAGGGGTCAGGCTTCGGCCTGGCCCCTCTGGCGTTAACCCAGTTCACACGGGGCGTCACCCGGTAGTGTGGTGGGTCTATGTCGCCCGCCATCGAGTTCGATCTTCAGACCCCCGAAATCTCCTTTCAGGCCAGTGGCAACGCCATCGTCTCGCGAACGATTCATCCCAGTGGGTTGAGGATTCTGAGTGAGTCTGTCCCGGGATCGCTCAGCACCTCCATTGGATTCTGGATTGCGGTGGGCTCGAGAGACGAAGACTCTGTCGCTTATGGTTCCACCCACTTCCTGGAGCACCTGTTGTTCAAGGGGACTCCGAGGCGCAGCGCCCTGGACATCGCGATTGCCTTTGATCAGGTCGGTGGCGAGCACAATGCGATGACCGCCAAGGAGCACACCTGCTATTACGCCAAGGTGCAAGACCAAGATGTGTCGATGGCGATTGAGGTGCTCGCCGATATGGTCGCGGCATCGCTCATAGACGCCGCCGAGTTTGAGGTGGAGCGGCAGGTGATTCTGGAAGAGCTAGCGATGGCGGATGATGACCCGAGCGATGTCGCCCACGAGCGGATTACCGAGATTGTCTTGCGCGATCACGCGCTTGGTCGACCCATTGGTGGTAACCCGGAGACAATTCGTGCGTCGACAAGGGAGTCGGTGCTGGAGCACTATGCGAGGTATTACCGCCCCGACGAACTGGTGGTGAGCGCAGCGGGGGCCATCAACCATGCTGATTTGGTGGCGCAGGTTACCGCGGGACTGGATGCCGCGGGCTGGGACTTGGGAGCCTCGAGCCCTCCCACACCGCGGCGATCGGTGGAACCCGTGGTCCTGGATATGACACCGCGCGCTCTCGTGGTGTCGAGACCTTTGGAGCAGGCTGTGGTGGCGTTGGCGACCCACGGTATTCGAGCCACCGATGATCGTCGACCGGCGCTGTCGGTGCTGAGCTCGGTTCTCGGAGGGGGAATGTCCTCTCGGTTATTTCAGGAGATTCGCGAGCGCCGTGGTCTTGCCTATTCGGTCTATAGCTACGCGAGCGCCTATGCCGACGCAGGGATGTTTGGCATGGCGGCGGGAACCTCTCCCGCTCATGTCTCGGAGGTTGCCGGGTTGATGACCACGGAGCTCCGAGCGATAGCAGAGCAGGGGATTACCCCCGACGAGCTCAGTCGCACCCGGGGCAATATTGCGGGAGCCTCTGCCCTGGCGTTGGAGAGCAGTGATGCTCGCATGATGCGCCTGGGTCGCTCAGAGCTTTCCACCGGTGAGTTTGTGGATCGGGACGAGGGCCTCGAGCGACTCTCCCGGGTGGAGTTGGCTGATGTTCAGGCTTTGGCTGCTGAGCTCTTATCCACACCGTTGTCGGCTGTTGTCGTGGGTGCGGTAAAAGATGGCATAGTGGACGACGTCATCGATAGGGCAACCCCCTCGGCGTCATGACCTCTCAACCTCCCGTACACGGGGAGGTAACACGACAAGCCGATACTTGTTTTTCGTCCGAACACCAATAAAGGATTTCTCTCATGTCGCGGTATCTCTACCTTGTGCGCCATGGTGAGCAGGTTGACGCTGAGTTTGGTCTCCCCGAAGGCCCCCTGAGTGATCGGGGCCGCCAGCAGGCAGCCCAGGTTGCCGATCGGCTCTCGGGCATCACGTTTGATGCCTCCTATGCCTCACCACTCCAACGAGCACTGGACACCGCCACGGTCATCACAGAGCTTTTGGGGATTGAGCAGGCCACTCCCAGTGCTCTCCTGATGGACTGCATTCCCTCGGGCCCAGAGCCCGACATGCCTCCCGCGTTTGAACCCTTCTTTGGGGGAATTACGGAGGAGGAAATCGCCGCCGGGCAAGCCCAGATGTCGGATGCTCTGAACGAATGGTTTGCTCCCGCCAGGGGGGACCGTCACGAGCTGCTGATCACCCACAACTTCGTCATTGCCTGGTTCGTGCGCGAGGTGTTTGGGGCGGACGCGTGGCGATGGATTGGAATCAACCAGGCCAACTGCGGGCTGACCATCATTCGCGTGCGCTCGGCAAAGCCGCCTGTGTTGCTCACCCACAATGACCTCGGGCATTTACCCCCCGAATTACGCACCGGATTGCCGGATAACCACCCTGTGTAGCACCGGGCTCACTCAGCCCTCCTGCCTAGACTAGAAGCGTGGATTTCGAGGCGGCACGGGCTGAGGTTGAGCGTCTTACCGAGCGCATTGCGGAGCTCCAAGACGCTTACTACCGCAAAGACGCCCTGCTCGCCTCCGACGCCGAGTATGACGTCCTGATAGCGACACTGCAGGACCTGGAGGCTCAGTTTCCCGAGCTTGCCGGCGCGGACTCACCCACCCGGACTATCGGTTTTGGGGGTGGGGAGTTGTTCTCGCCGGTCACCCACGCCGCGCGCATGTTTAGCCTCGACAACGTCTTTAGTGACGACGAGATGACCGAGTGGATGACCAAAATCGCCACCGAGCACCCCGACGCTCGGTTCCTTTGCGAACTCAAAATCGATGGTGTCGCCATCAACCTGCAATATCGACGCGGTGAGCTGGTGAGTGCCGCTACCCGGGGTGACGGAGTCACGGGTGAAGACGTCACCGACAACGCGGTGTTGGTTCCCTCCATCCCGCGAACTCTGCAGGGCTCTGGCCATCCCGAGATGGTGGAGATCCGTGGCGAAGTGTTTTTCACCCTGGAGGCGTTTGAGGCCCTCAACCTGAAGCAGGCCGAAGCGGGCGACAAAGTGTTTGCCAACCCTCGAAATGCTGCCTCGGGAAGCCTGCGACAAAAGAGCGAAGGCAAGAGCGATCTCAAACGAGCGCTTGTCGCCCAGAGGCTGGGTGCTCTGTCGATGACTGTGCACGGGATGGGCGCCTGGGATGACCCGCCCGTGTCAACCCAGAGTGGGGTCTATGGCTCGCTCGCCTCGTGGGGATTGCCCGTGTCCGAGCACGTTCGGGTGCAGCACGATGGCGATGCGGTGCTCCACTACATCCAGGAGTTCCAGGACAGGCGCCATGCTCTCTCCCACGAGATCGATGGCGTCGTCGTCAAGGTCGACCAGTTCGACATTCAACGCGCACTGGGTGCCACCTCTCGGGCGCCGAGGTGGGCAATTGCGTATAAGTATCCACCGGAGCAGGTCACCACGACGCTGCTTGACATTGTGGTGAGCGTGGGACGGACCGGACGAGCCACTCCCTATGCCGTCTTGGCGCCCGTGACCGTGGCCGGCAGCGAGGTGGAGCGGGCAACACTGCATAACCAGGATGTGGTGCGACAAAAGTCTGTCCTGATCGGGGACACCGTCGTCATCCGGAAAGCCGGCGATGTGATTCCCGAGATTCTCGGGCCCGTGGTGGAAAAGCGAACCGGTGCCGAACGCGAGTTTGTGATGCCCCGCGAATGCCCTGACTGTGGATCGGTGCTGGCTCCTGCCAAGGAGGGTGACGTCGACCTGCGGTGTCCCAACCAAAAGAATTGTCCCGCGCAGGTGCGCGGGCGGGTGGAACACATTGGCTCTCGCGGCGGGCTCGACATTGAGGGTCTGGGAGAGGTGAGTGCGGCGGCA
>JAQBZV010000078.1 GCA_027728145.1 Actinomycetota bacterium
TACCGAGGCTGCCGGCACAAAAATCAGGTCCACTTGGCTCAACACGATCGGCCCGTAGACAGTGTTCTCGGGAACGTCGAGCCCGAGAGCATCGTGGGTGAGCCCGTCACCGGCCTCATAGAGGACCCAGTCCATCAAACCGTCTTCGCGAGCAGCGGGAACCAACACGACAATGCCTTCGCCAAGTGCCCACTCGACAAACTTCTGGGTGGGGGGCTCATCCTGCCCCGCGAGGTAGCAGGCAACACGACCCGCCGCATGCTGATCCACGATGAACTTCATGTTGGTCAGGAGCTTGTCGGCGGCTAATTCGCGATCCAGCGGTGTCATGATGCGCCGTCTCTCCCGGATTTCGGCGCGCAAAGCACCCTTGCTGGGATGTGGAGGCTCCGCCATTCCCCCAGTGTAAGGCTCAGCAGTACGATATGGGGATGCCCATCAGCAAAGCAGTCATTCCCGCCGCCGGTCTTGGAACGCGCTTCTTGCCGGCCACGAAGGCGATGCCCAAGGAGATGCTTCCCGTGGTCGACAAGCCCGCGATCCAATACGTTGTCGAGGAAGCGGTTAACGCAGGCCTCCATGACGTCTTGATGATTACCGGGCGCAACAAGAACGCTCTAGAGAACCACTTCGACCGCGCCACCGAGATTGAGGCGCAACTTGAGAAGAAGGGCGACACCCGTCGCCTGCAAGAGATTTTGCACTCCACCCACCTCGCCAACATGCACTACGTGCGACAGCTGGACCCGAGGGGCCTGGGTCACGCTGTGTTGCGCTCCCAAATGCACGTGGGGCAAGAGTCCTTCGCCGTCTTGCTCGGTGATGACCTAATTGACCCGCGCGATGTTCTGTTGGAGCGGATGATTGAGATCCACGACACTCACTTCGCCAGTGTCGTTGCGCTGATGGAGGTTGACCCCAGCCAAACCCACCTCTACGGCATTGTGACCGTGGAAGAAACTGACGAATCCGACCTGGTGCGGATCACCGGTCTCGTGGAGAAGCCAGACCCCAAAGATGCTCCCTCGCGCCTGGCGGTCATTGGCCGATATGTGCTGCAGCCCGACATTTTCCCTATTCTGGAAGCCGCCGAACCGGGCTCCGGGGGAGAGATTCAACTCACCGACGCGCTCAACTCTTTGGCCCAATCGAAACTGGGTGGCGGTGTCTATGGTGTGGTGTTTACCGGTCGGCGCTACGACACCGGGGATCGCTTGGATTACCTGAAGGCCATTGTCCAGGTGGCGGCGTCGAGGGATGATCTGGGGCCAGATTTTGTGGCCTGGTTGAAGACGTTCTCTAGCTCCGTCTAATGGCGTCCCTCCCCACACTCGAGCACCGATTAGTGACGGCGCGCGGAGTTCGCCTGCGAGATGCCAGGCCCATGGAAAAAGCACTGGGTGATAACAGGGCGTGGCTGTCTCCCTGGGAAGCCACCACTCCGCTGATTCGACCGAATAGTTTCGACGCCAAATCGAGTATTCGTGGCCTTCTTCAGGCCGCCAAGCAGGGCACCGCCCTGCCCTTGGTTTTGATTCATGACTACGAGTTGGTGGGTCAGCTCAACGTCTCCCAAATCACCTATGGCTCCCTGTCCTCGGCGACGCTTGGCTACTGGGTGGTGGAGAGTGTTGCGGGGCGGGGGATTGCTCCGGTTGCCGTGGCAATGGCGACTGATTACCTGTTCTTTGAGAAGGGTCTACACCGCATGGAGGTGTGTATCAGGCCGGAGAACACCTCGTCTCTGCGGGTGGTGGAGAAGCTGGGCTTTCGCTATGAGGGATTTCGTCGCCGGTATATCCACATCGATGGCAAATGGGCGGATCATTTCTGTTTTGCCCTGGTCGTGGAGGAGGTTCCCACCGGTGTTCTCGCCCGCTATGAAAAAGGGGCTGTTCCCCCGGGGGTGGCGAGCATTCCCGACCTGGATTGGGTGAAAGCACGAAACCCGCTGTCGTTGCCTCCCCGTCAGCTATAGCGCGCCAATCCGCGGTTTTGGGCTGACAAGCTCATACCCTAGAGCCCGTGGAAACGTCTGGCACAACCCTGTTGCTGCTTCTTGCTGCAGCCCTGTGGTTGGTATACCTCGTTCCCCTCTGGCTCAAGCGCAGCGAGTATTACGCGACTGAGCGAAACGCCGCGCGACTGGGCCAAACACTTCGGCTTTTAGCAAACACCTCCGAGGTCTCTGCAGAGATCAAAGCCGAGCTGGAAGCTCGCTCAATTGCCCGCAAGGAACGCGAAGCACAGCGCCAGCTCAGGGTCATGTCCTCACCGGTGCTGACCACTGCGGAGCGCCGCCGGCGCACCAAACAGGTGTTTTCCCTGCTCTTGCTCCTTGGGGTAACCTCCGCAGTCACCGCATATTTGGCGGCCTGGCCCCTGCAGGTTATTTGGGCTTCCAGCACCGTGGGCACTATCTCTTTTGCGATTCTCGGCCGCCTCAACCGGGTGACGAAGGCAGAAGCAGGTGCTGTCGCGAATGCTCGCGCAAGCGCACCTGTTCACGTCCCCGTTGCAACCCAGACCGCGTGGCGACCTCCTGCTCTTCCCGAACCACTGGCCAACAAGACAGTCATCGAGGACACGCCATTGCCCAGCCACGACGAACTAGTGCGTGCCGCCAGAGCGAAGGCTCTCGAGAACCGACCGGAAGACTTTGAAGGCGAAGGCCTGGCAGTTGTCTCGCAGATTGAACCTCGCGAGGAAGCTCCCACCAAGAAGCTTGAGAAGCTCAACATCGATGAGGTTCTCCGCCGCAGGCGGGCTGTTTAGAGAAGACTCGTCTCTGGTCGCAGGGGCAATCCGGCGGCCGTGTAGCAGGCATCCATAACGATGGCTTGAGCGAGGGCATCCTCGGCATCGGAGTGACTGGGGGCTCCCTGTCGCACCTGACGAGCAAAGGCTTCGAGTTGGTAGGTGTAGCTGCTGCGATCACCGTGCTCCTCGGTCGTGGCCGCATCACCGTGGGTGACGGTGATGCGGTTATCTAGAGCCGGTTGGCAGAAATTGTGTGCCAGAGCTGACCCGGTCGAACCCTGCAGGTGAAGAGTGAAGGTCATCTGCTGAAGGAGGAAGCTGGAGCGAAAATGGCCGGTCACACCCTCTGCGAGAGCTAAGTCTGCCGTGAGTTCTGCATCGACGCGGTCATCAGCCTCGTGGGGGACTGCTGTGCCAGCGATGACTGTGGGGGTCCCGCCCAAAGCAGAGGAGAGGGTTCGAAGAGCGTGGACGGCGTAGCAGCCGACATCCATGAGGGACCCACCGGCCAGATCAAAATTCCAGCGGGGGTCCGAGGGGCGTGTCAGGGGGAAACCCATCACGATATCGACGTGGCTGAGGGTGCCAATCTCTCCTGAGGTGGCGAGCTCCACCATGCGATCCATCACCGGGTGATAGCGGTAGTGGAAGGCCTCCATGAAGACGACTCCCGTGTCCTGCTGGACGTCGAGGACTCTCTGGGCCTCAGCGGCAGTGCTGGCGGAGGGTTTCTCGCTCAGCACGTGCTTGCCGGCTCGCATCGCTTTGATGTTCCAGGGGCCATGGAGACCATTGGCAAGCGGGTTATAGACGACCTCAACCTCGGGGTCATCAATCACTGCCCGGTAGTCGCTCAGAACCCTCGCGATGCCGTGTTCGGTCGCGTAGGCCTCGGCCTTCCCCTGATCTCTCGCGGCAACCGCCACAAGATGATCCCGGGTGAAGTCTGCCGGAGCAAAGAGAGCGTTCGGGGCAATGCGCGAGGCGCCAAGAATTCCGATGCGAAGAGGTTCCATGCAACGACCTTAGCCGGCGTGACCGACACGCCACTCGGTGCTACTGTTGCCCCCCAGGGGCCTGTGGCGCAGTTGGTAGCGCGCTTCGTTCGCAATGAAGAGGTCAGGGGTTCGATTCCCCTCAGGTCCACACATCCGGGCGAAGAGGGAGAGATGAGAATTCTGAGACTGATTGCCCGGCTCGCGCTAGGTGGGGCACTGATTTTTGCTGGCATTGGCCACCTCACGGTCTCACGTGTCGAGTTTCAAGCCCAGGTACCTGTCTGGTTGCCTCTGGACCCCGATTTTGTGGTGGTGGCCTCCGGAGTAGTGGAAATCCTGCTGGGGATTGGAATTGCCTCGGCGGGAGTTCTGGTTCCTTGGGCGGGACTTGCTGCGGCCCTGTTCTTTATCGCCATCTTCCCCGGCAACATCAATCAATATGTCGAGGGCATCGATGCTTTTGGCCTTGACACCGACCAGGCACGATTCACCCGCCTGTTCTTCCAGCCTGTCTTGGTGGTGTGGTCTCTGTGGTCAACGGGTGCCCTTGGATACGTCAGAGAGACGCTTCGATCCCGAGGACACGAAGGTGTGTGACGTGACGCTGACCGATGGTTTAGCTGATGACGCCCCGCGGGGTTACTGATTCCGATGTTTCGCGGCCGGTAATCCGGTTAACTGGATACATGTCTAGAGTTCTCCGACTAGGGACCTCGACTACGTGACGATTGAGCGAGCGCCACTCGCCGGATAGGTATTGGCGGCAGAATCAGCCAAAGTGGGCAGTTCTACCTAGTTGAGCGGAAGCTCAATCATCGACACCTGGAACCCATCGAGAACGACCAGCGCAAGAACAAGTGGCTCACTCACGGGTGAGCCATGCTCTTTCATCTTCGGAGAGCTTCCGTGGAGCACCGGTAGCGAAGCTATAAGTCACCAAAGCCACAAAGCCTTCTGCGAAGACGGTCCCGCTGGCGGCATCAAACACTCTGCAGGCGAGTCGAAACGACGAGCCTCCCACATGATCCACGCTCATTCCCACCTGGATGGGTTCTTTTCGGTAGTGCAGCGGGGCTAGGTACTTGAGTTGCTGCTCTGCCACCACAAGTCCACCGCTGAGGATGGTCGAGCCCGGCCCGCTTTCGAGGA
>JAQBZV010000079.1 GCA_027728145.1 Actinomycetota bacterium
AATCGCTGCTCGAACTCGCCCCACTTTTTGAATCAGCGCACCTCCACGGGATTCACGTGGGACTAGATACCTCGGGAGCACCACTTCTTGACATGGCTCGCAGAGGCCTCCCCGATGTCATCAAACCGAACGCCCCAGAGCTCGCAGAGTGCGTGGGCAGACCTCTCCTCACTCTGGGGGATGTTGTCGAGGCGGCACAGGAAGTCCATCAGTGGGGGGTTACCCACGTGCTGGTCTCACTCGGACCAGACGGAATGGTAGGGGTTTCCTCTGCGGGGGTCGTGCATGCCTCCACTGAGCCGGTGACAGTGCGAAACACCATCGGTGCTGGCGATGCCAGCGTGGCAGGGTTTCTCTCTCACCTGGTGGATCACCCCGGCGAGTTCGCGGAGGCTGTGGCCCAGGGAGTTGCCTGGGGTGCACTGAAAGTTCAGGACGTGAGCTCCCAGTTACACAGCGTGGAGGGCCTTCCAGAAGTGTCCCTCACGGACTCCCCCGAGCGAGATACTGCGCTACGGGAGCCAGGGCTCGCCTAAACCCTCACCCACCTAATTATGGTTTTCTGTGGTTTTGGGTGTTGTTATCTGTGGTTTTGTGTTAGTTTCCTGTCAGGTTATTCATAGAAATGTGAAGGACAACGATGATGTTGGCAGAAGAACGGCGACTCTTGATCGTCGACTGGACGCGCAATGAGGGCCGCCTCAATGCCGCCGAGGCCGCTGCCAAATTGCGCGTTGCGACCGAGACTGTTCGCCGAGACCTCGACGTTCTCCAACGTCGAGGTGTACTCCGCAAAGTTCACGGTGGCGCTATCGCAATGGAACGCTTCGCTCACGAATACACCATTCCCGAGCGCCAGAGCTTGAATCCCGATGCAAAGAAAAGAATCGCCGAGACAGCAGCTGACTACATTCCCGATGAAGGCTGCGTATTCGTCGATGGTGGAACAACGACAGAGTTTCTCGCCCCCGCGCTTCGCAACCGTCCTGACCTGCTCGTTGTGACCAACAGCGTCACTCTCGCCTCACAAATCGCTGATAGCTCCACAAAGACCTACATGCTCTCGGGTCGAGTTCGACCCACCACGCTGAGTTCGGTGGGCGCAAGGACGGTGGAGGACCTGAGCCAGCTCAATGCGGTGGTCGCCTTCGTCGGCGCCAACGGTATTTCGAAAGACCTGCGCATCACGGCCTTTGACACTGACGAAGCACTCGTCAAGAAGATTTTCATCTCACACTCCGCGGAGACAATCCTCCTTGCCGACAACAGCAAGTTTGGCTCGACGTATCCGTCGACTTTCGCAGAGCCCGCAGATTTTGATCGACTCGTCACCGACCTGGGGACTGATTCCTCATTTATTGAGGGGTTCACCCAGCGGGGCGTCGAAGTGGTGGTCGCATGAGTCACCGCGAAATAGGTTTCGTCTCCATCCCTGGGGACGGAAGCGCACGAGATGCCAGAGAGGGTTGCTTATTCTCCCTGAGCTACCCACTCTGGCAACTCGGGCAAACAATACAACCTCTCGAAGGAAGGTAGTACCAATGAGTGATTTTATTCCCTCTGGTAGCGGTGGCCAAAGTGGCTGGCGCGCCGGAATGCAGAAGCTCGGAGGCAACCTCGCGGGAATGGTGATTCCGAACATCGGAGCCTTCATTGCCTGGGGTCTGCTGACAGCTCTGTTCATCCCCACAGGATGGCTGCCCAACGAGAACTTCTCGTCCATGGTCGGCCCCATGATTCTGAACCTGCTTCCGATTCTTATCGGATACACGGGTGGTCGAATCGTTCACGGTCAGCGCGGTGCGGTGATTGGTTCGGTCGCGACTGTCGGTGTGATTGTGGGAACGGACATTCCGATGTTCCTCGGCGCCATGATTATTGGTCCGCTGATGGCATGGATCCTCAAGTACATCGACAAGGTACTTGACCCCATTACCCCTCCCGGCTTCGAAATGCTTATCGGCAACTTCTCGCTGGGAATCGCTGGAATGCTCGGCGCCCTGCTCGGTTACTTGGGAATCGGTCCTATTGTTGCGGGCATTACCAATGTTCTGGGTAACGGTGTGAGCTGGCTCGTGGACAACTCTCTTCTCCCCTTAGCATCAGTGCTGATTGAGCCGGCGAAGATTCTGTTCATGAACAACGCGATTAACCACGGTGTCCTCGGGCCACTGGGTGTGGTTCAAGCAGAAGAGACGGGTAAATCAATCCTCTTCATGCTCGAGACCAACCCCGGTCCCGGTCTGGGAATCCTGGTGGCCTTCTGGCTTGCAGGACCCAAGCTGCTCCGTGGCTCCGCACCCGGTGCCATCATCATCCACTTCCTCGGTGGAATCCATGAGATCTACTTCCCCTACGTACTGCTGAAGCCTCAGGTTGTCCTGGGTGCAATCGTCGGTGGCGCCGTGGGTGTTGCGACCTTCATGGTGACTGGCGTGGGACTGGTAGCAACACCGTCGCCCGGATCGATCTTTGCCTACCTGGCAGTGACTCCTCCCGGTAACCACCTCGGTGTGCTTCTCGGTATCGTCCTCTCTGCCGCTGCGTCCTTCGTTGTGTCGTGGTTCATTCTCAGGCTCTCGAAGGTTGACTCCACAGAGGACGAGTTTGAAGCCGCTCAGCAGCGCAGCAAAGAGATGAAGGCTGGCAAGTAGCCATGGCCTCAGTATCGGCGAGTGACGTCAAGCAAATTGTTGTTGCCTGCGAAGCAGGCATGGGCTCCAGCGTTATGGTCGCCCGGCAATTGGCAAAACAACTCAAGAGCCAAGAAATCACCGTGGCTCACTCCCCGGTGAACCAGCTGGCAGAAACACCGCACCAGATTGTGCTTGTCCACCGCGGCCTGAGTGCCCGGGCTAAGCAGGCAGTTCCTGATTCGGTGGTTATCATCTTTGACATGTTCTTAGGCGATCTCAACATTGCGAAGCTGGTCGGAGCTCTTCAGAATGGAGACACCATCTCAGATGGCTGAGTTACTCCAACTGGCCGGTATCACGTTAGATGCGACGGCCTCCTCGCGAGAGGAGGCCGTCGGCATCTGCGGCTCACTCCTGGTGGACCTGGGGGCAGTGTCCCAGGAATACGCGGACGCGATGTGGGAGCGCGAACAAGTATTTCCCTCCGAACTGGGCGAGGGATCCGCCATCCCCCATGGGACCGACGAGTCCCGTCAGCACGTCATGTTTGACCAGCTCGTCTTCGTGAGATTTACCGAGCCAGTGAGCTGGGTGAACGAAGATATCTCTGTGTGTGTCGGAATCGCATCTCAGGGAGATGGTCACGTCGAAATTCTTGGCAACCTTGCGGACCTCCTGATGGAGGAAGATTCCGCACACACTCTTCGCACATCATCTGACCCTGAAGTCATCAGGGACCTCATTCTGAAAGGCGCGTAATCGATGAAGGCTGCACTGTTTCGGGGACCCGGCGACTTAAATGTCATCGAGGTCGATTCGCCAACCCCCGCGGCCTCGGAACTCAAGATTCGCGTTGAATCCTGCGCCACCTGCGGAACAGACGCCAAGATCTTTCATCACGGCCACCCGCGCCTTGATCCACCCCAGATCATTGGCCACGAAATCTCTGGCGAAATTATCGAGGTCGGCGCTGACACCTCGGGATACACCGTCGGACAGCGGGTCCAAATCATTGCTGCGGTTCCCTGCGAAGAATGCTGGGCGTGCCTAGCCGGCAAACAGGGCATCTGTATCAATCAGACCTCCATGGGATACCAATTCCCTGGGGGATTTGCCCAAGAGATGATTGTTCCCCAGTCCGTCATCAAGGCTGATGGGGTCAACACCATTCCCGACGGTCTCAGTTTCGATGAAGCTTCAGTCGCGGAACCTCTCGCCTGCGTGCTCAACGCCCAGCGACTCGTCAATGTGGGCAAAGGTGACACCGTACTCGTGATGGGAGCGGGTCCCATCGGCTGCCTCCACATCCGTCTCGCCCGGGCACTGGGTGCCACAAAGGTGATGCTCGCTGACATCAATGGTGGTCGCCTGAAACTCTCCGCTGACGCGGTGAGGCCAGATCGGGCGATAGACATGTCTTCTGAGAATCTCGAAGAGGTTGTCGCCGCAGAGACCGGTGGGATTGGCCCGAGCGTCATCATTACCGCAGCTCCCTCCGGACAAGCTCAAGAACAGGCCATCGCGATGGCGGCGCCCGGAGGACGCGTGAGCTTCTTTGGTGGTTTGCCCAAAGACAAGCCCATGATTCAGGTCGACTCCAACGTGGTGCACTACAAAGAACTGATTCTTGCGGGTGCCAACGGATCCTCACCTGCACAGAACAAGGAGGCGCTGGCCCTCATTGCATCGGGAGCTGTTCCCGTTGCAGACCTGATCACTCACCGCCTCCCTTTGGACGAGGTTCAAGACGCCATCAGCGCGGTAACGTCAGGCGACGCCATCAAAGTCGTCATCAAACCTCAGGGGGTCTCAGAATGAGCGCTCTCGTTCACACCATCACAGTGACGGACCCGATTGGTCTCCACGCCCGGCCGGTGGGTCAAATTGTGACCCTGGTGAGGGAAAAAGGTGCCACCGTGACACTGCGCAGCGCGTCAGGAGCAGAAGGGCTTGCCACCTCGGCTCTCAAGATGCTGGCTCTCAAGGTGAAAACGGGGGAAAGGCTCGATATCGTCGTCGAATCGGCAGGGTCCTCAGACCCTGACACTCTCGCGCACGACATCGAGCGCCTAATCAACCAGGGTTGAGCCTCGGAGCCAGGAGACATGGAACTCACCGGGATAGGAGTCGGCTCACACGCAGCTGTGGGCGAC
>JAQBZV010000080.1 GCA_027728145.1 Actinomycetota bacterium
AATCACGGCCTGACCTTCTGGGATCTGGACCGCGAATTTGTGACCGGAGGTTTTGGGGGCAGGCGCACCATGCTGTTGCGCGAAATCCTCGGTGTTCTCCGGGACTCCTACTGCCGCACCATCGGTATTGAATACATGCACATCCAGGACCCGGAGCAGCGGGCCTGGTTCCAGGAAAAACTGGAAAAGCCCTACGAGAAGCCCGACCACGACGCGCAGTTGCGGATCCTCTCGAAACTGAACCAGGCAGAAGCATTTGAAACGTTCCTGCAAACCAAATATGTCGGGCAAAAGCGCTTCAGCCTCGAGGGTGCTGAGTCCACGGTCAGCATGGTCGATGAAATCCTCCAAGCCGCCACCGAGGACGGCCTTGACGAGGTCGCCATCGCCATGGCGCACCGCGGCCGCCTCAACGTTCTCGCCAACATTGCCGGAAAAACCTATGGCCAGATCTTCCGCGAGTTCGAGGGAACCCAAGACGTGGGAAGTGTCCAAGGCTCCGGAGATGTGAAGTATCACTTGGGAACCGAGGGCGTCTACACGAGCCCCACCGGTGGCCAAATTCCTGTCTACCTGGCGGCGAACCCCTCACACCTCGAAGCCGTTGACGGCGTGCTCGAGGGAATCGTTCGCGCAAAACAAGACCGCAAAGAAATCGGTCGCTTCGGTGTTCTCCCCGTCCTGATTCACGGAGATGCCGCCATGGCGGGTCAGGGTGTCGTGCTGGAAACCCTGCAGATGTCGCAGCTGCGTGCGTATCGGACTGGTGGAACCATGCACGTGATTGTCAACAACCAGGTCGGGTTCACCACCCTCCCCCACGACGCCAGGACCTCGGTCTATGCCTCCGACGTGGCAAAAACCATTCAGGCACCCATCTTCCACGTGAACGGCGATGACCCCGAAGCTGTCCTCCGGGTTGCAGAGATTGCCTTTGGGTACCGCCAGAAGTTCAAAGCCGATGTCGTCATCGACCTGGTCTGCTATCGCAGGCGCGGTCACAACGAGGGTGATGACCCCTCGATGACGCAGCCCCTGATGTATAACCTCATTGAGGCAAAGCGGAGCGTTCGAACCCTCTACACCGAAGCCCTCATTGGTCGTGGCGACATCACCACGGAAGAACTGGAAGCAGCCCAAAAAGACTTCCATGACCGCCTCGAAGAGGCGTTCCAAGAGACCCACGCCGTTCAAACCGGAGCAATCCTGGTCACCCCGGACGACCAGGGTGCGATTTCCGGTGTTGACCGCCCCCACTCCCAGCGAGTCGATGAGGGAGCCGGCGAACCCGAAACAACCGGTATTGACCCCGCAATCTTGAGCCTGATTGGCGAGGCCCATGGCAACCACCCCCCAGGTTTCACCGTCCACCCCAAACTTCAGCCCCTCTTAGACAAGCGTCGCGAAATGGCTCGATCCGGCGAGGTGGACTGGGGCTTTGGTGAACTGATCGCCATGGGATCACTCCTGTTGGAGGGAACACCGGTTCGCTTGGTCGGTCAGGATGCGAGACGCGGAACCTTCGTCCAGCGTCACGCAGTCCTCCATGACCGCGTGAATGGTCAAGAGTGGTTGCCGCTGATGAACATGGCGGAGAACCAGGCTCGTCTGTGGATTTATGACTCTCTGCTCAGCGAATACGCGGCCCTCGCCTTTGAGTATGGCTACTCGGTCGAGCGCCCGGACGCTCTAGTGATGTGGGAAGCCCAGTTTGGTGACTTCGTCAACGGTGCCCAAACCGTCATCGATGAGTTCATCTCCTCGGCAGAACAAAAGTGGGGTCAACGCTCCAGCGTTGTCCTCCTTCTGCCTCACGGATTCGAAGGCCAAGGCCCGGACCATTCGTCTGCTCGGATCGAGCGTTTCCTGCAGCTCGCTGCTGAAGACAACATGATTATCGCGAGGCCCTCAACCCCCGCCTCCTACTTCCACTTGCTGCGCCGCCAGGCCTATGCCAGGCCCCGGAAGCCCTTGGTGGTGTTCACACCGAAGGCGATGTTGCGTTTGCGCGGAGCTACGAGTGGCACCGCTGATTTCACCACCGGCAAGTTCCAGCCCGTGCTGGATGATCCCGCCGCCACAACAGGGGCCGGAATCCAGAAAGTGCTGTTGGTCGCCGGGAAGATTTACTACGACCTCAAGTCCGAAATCGACAAGCGTGGAATCACCGGAATTGCTGTGGTTCGACTTGAGCAGTACTACCCCTTCCCCGCTGCCGATCTGCAGGCCATCGCGGCAAAGTACCCGGGGGCAAACTTTGTGTGGGTGCAAGACGAGCCAGAAAACCAGGGAGCCTGGCCGTTTATGGTCATGGAAGCCCAAGGCGCTGGCCTACCAACTCTGTCCGTTGTCTCGAGACCCCGCTCCGCGTCACCCGCGACCGGGTCCTCCAAGAGAAGCCAGGTGGAAGCCACGCTGATTCTCGACCGCGCTCTGTCTAGCTAGCGCTCTCGAGAGTTTTCTGGATACTGAGCTTTAGCTCCTCGGGAGCCGTTTCACAGCACGCACTCTTGACCTTCTCGGTGAGAAGATTTCCCACATCGCGCTCATCACAGCAGGGTGGGCACTCCTGGAAGTGGTCCTCTAAGTCCTGGCAGGCGCCATCGGGGAGCTCGCCGTGGAGATAGTCCTCCAGTTTGTTGCGAGTCTCCTCGCATCCACAATCAGCCATCAGCTCTCACCGCCCTTCACGCCCGTATCGTAACCCTCTTTCGCCGCATACTCCTTGAGTGAGGCACGCAAAAGTTTTCGTCCCCGATAGAGCCTGCTCATGACCGTTCCCGTCGGGGTCTCCATAATGTCGGCAATGTCCTGGTAACTCAGCCCCTCCACGTCGGCGAAATAGACCACCATGCGGAAATCTTCAGGCAAATCGTGCAAAGCGTCCTTCACCACGCTCGAGGGCATCCGATCGAGAGCTTCCGCCTCGGCGGAGCGTGTGCTGGTCTGAGTAAGGGACTCAGCGTCGCCCACCTTCCAGTCTTCTAAGTCATCCAAGGCGGACTGGAAACCCTCTTTGGAGCGCTTGCGATAGAGGTTGATGTAGGTGTTGGTGAGAATCCGATACAACCAGGCTTTCAAGTTTGTGCCCTGCTCGTATTGGTGAAACGCCTGGAAAGCCTTCATATAGGTTTCTTGCACCAAATCCGCGGCATCAGAAGGGTTTTTCGCCAGTCTCATCGCTGCCGCATAGAGCTGATCAGCAAACGGCATCGCTTGAGCCGCGAAATCGGGGGATGACGGTGAGTCACCAGAGTGTGAGGAAGCCATCACCGGTGAGTCTAACGAGGTCTCCCGAGGGGTTTCTAAGAGCGTGACCTGTGGCACTGGTAACCCCTCCCTCCTAGTGACTAACCCGATACTCTGGACAACCAATGAGCACGCCAGAAAATTCCCCCCACTGGAGCGCCCCCGAGCGCGCCCAGCCCCTTCGGCATTCGCTCTCCCTTCCAGGATCTAAGTCCCTCACCAATCGTGAATTGGTGTTAGCAGCTCTCGCGGAGGGCCCCTCCACGATTCGCAGGCCCCTGCACTCCCGGGACACTGCTCTCATGGTCGAGGCACTCCGGTCTCTCGGCGCCACGATTACCGAGGTCCCAGGAGACGGCGCTTTCGGGCCTGACCTCGCCGTAAGTCCTATTCCCGAGGGTTTCGAGGTGTCAGCATCGGTGGACTGTGGTCTGGCAGGCACCGTGATGCGTTTCGTCCCGCCACTCGCCGCTCTGGTTCGAGGCACCATTCGCTTCGATGGTGACATCGGCGCCAGACGGCGCCCGATGGCCACCACTCTTCATGCCCTCACCCAATTGGGACTCGAGGTGGACGACGAAGGTCGAGACACTCTGCCCTTCACCATCACCAGCAGCGGTCCATCAACCAACAGCGCTGTGTCTATCGACGCGTCGGGGTCGAGCCAGTTTGTGTCGGGTTTGCTCCTGATGGGAGCAAAGCTCCCTCAGGGCCTCACCGTGACCCACACGGGCTCACACCTGCCATCCCTCCCCCACATTGAGATGACCCTGTCGTGCTTGCGCGCTCGGGGGGTTGAGGTTGACTCGTCGATTCCTGGTGTGTGGAGGGTGGCAGCAGGGCCCATCGGTGCAGTCGATGTCGAGATCGAACCCGATCTCTCCAACGCAGCACCGTTCCTGGCAGCACCGTTGATTACCGGTGGGAAGGTCAGCATTGAGGGTTGGCCCAGTCAGACCACTCAGGTTGGGGCAGATGTCCCCCGAATTCTTGAGCACTTCGGTGCGACATTCACTCTGTCGGATTCCACCCTCACCCTCGACGGTGGAGCAGGGTGGCGGCATGGTTCCACCATCCCCGGTGTTGACCTCGACCTCTCCCACGCCGGAGAGCTTGCTCCCACCGTGATTTCCCTGGCGGCTCTGGCGTCAGGCCCCAGTGTGTTCCGAGGGATTGGACACCTCCGAGGGCACGAGACCGACCGGCTCGCAGCACTCGTGGAGAACATTCGATCTCTCGGTGGAATAGCGGAAGAAACCCCGGATGGAATTGCGGTCACACCGTCACCACTGGATGGTGGGCTCTGGAAAGCTTTCGCTGATCACCGGATGGCCACCTCCGGTGCACTGCTCGGACTCGGGGTGAGGGGCGTTGTCGTGGATGACATCTCCAGTACTGGCAAGACACTTCCTGAGTTTCCAGAGCTCTGGGCGGCACTCGTGGAGTCCTCAACACCATGATCGAGGACGACCTCGACCCGTATGAGGGATATGAGCCCCGGGTTCGCCCCAGCAAGAGTGGAAG
>JAQBZV010000081.1 GCA_027728145.1 Actinomycetota bacterium
CCCCTGGAACAGGCGGCCGTGATTGCCGGACCCACCGCGCTTCGCGGAGCAAACATCCGCGTTCCCGACCTGCGCGGGGGTTTTAGCCACGTGATTGCGGCGGTGACCGCGCAGGGCACCTCGGAAGTGAGCAACATCGGCATCATCTCCCGGGGGTATGAGCACCTGTTGCAAAAGCTCGACGGTCTAGGTGTGAGTTTCGAGCTCGGAGCTTAGCCACGGTGTCGAAGACTCCGTTAGCGAGGCGCTCCGCCGAAATTCGGTGGAGGGTTATTGCCTTTATTGTGTTGCCCATCTTTGGAGCAATGGTGAAGTTGCGAATCCGAGAGGGCTCGACCCTTCCCGCTACTGGGCCCTTCATCCTCTCGCCCAATCACTACAGCGAAATTGACCCCATTGTCATGGGCGTGGTGACGTGGAAACTTCGTCGCACTCCTCGTGTTCTGGCCAAAGCATCGCTGTTTCGGGTTCCGGGGCTCGGTTGGCTGATGCGCTTCACCGGACAGATTCCGGTGGAGCGAGAAGCCTCGTCCCAGCTGGGGCAACCACTCGAGGCGGCGAAGCTTTTGATGGAGAGAAACCAGGGAGTCATTGTGTATCCCGAGGGCACGCTCACCAAGGACCCAGATCTGTGGCCCATGCAGGGTAAGTCTGGTGCGGTGCGCATGGCGTTGGAGCAGAACATCCCGCTGTATCCGGCAGCGCACTGGGGCACCCAACACTGGATGGGTCGCTACGCAAAAACCATCCGGTTTTTTCCCCGGACCACCATTGATGCGGTAGTGGGGGAACCCTTCGACCTCAGTGCTTACCGGGGCAAACCCCTCACCAAAGAGTTGCTCCAGGAGGCCACCACCGCGCTGATGCACGAGATTGCCGCCCTCACGGGTTCCCTGCGGGGCGAGACTCCTCCAAAAACCCTGCATGATGGCAGGGGAGAGGGGAAGACTCGATGACACACATTGGCGTTCTGGGCGCAGGCTCCTGGGGGACCACGTTTGCGAAAGTTCTCGCTGACGGGGGTTTGGATGTCGTGGTGTGGGCGAGGCGTCAAGAAATTGCCCGCGAGATTCGCGACACGAATCGCAACTCCGATTACCTCCCGGGGATCAATTTGCCGAAGAATCTCAGCGCCTCGGACAATATGGCTGAGGTTCTCACCGGCGCACACCAGGTATATCTCGCGGTTCCGAGCCAACACCTTCGCTCCAATCTTCGAGAAGCTGCTTCTCACATTGGTCAAGACGCCATTGTGGTGAGCTTGATGAAGGGTGTGGAGGCGGGAACCGGGCTTCGCATGAGTGAGGTGATGGCTCAGGAAGGGATTGAGTCCTCCCGCATTGCCGTGGTCAGTGGACCCAACCTGGCTTTGGAGATCGCTCGAGAGCAACCCACCGCGGCGGTGGCATCCTCAGAAAGCGAGGAGGTGGCGAGCGCTGTCGCGCAGGCGGCCACCAACTCCTATTTCAAGACGTTTATCAACACCGATGTGGTGGGCACCGAGTTTGGGGGAGTTCTCAAAAACCTCATTGCGGTGGCCGTGGGCATAGCCGATGGTGTGGGCTATGGCGAGAACACCAAGGCGTCCATCATCACGCGGGGGCTAGCAGAAATCAGCGCTTTTGCGGCCGCATTCGGGGCAAAACCACACACCATGTCCGGACTTGCGGGGCTGGGGGACTTGATCGCAACGTGTGAGTCACCTCTCTCGAGAAACAATACGGCGGGTCGCCTGCTCGGTCAGGGACACAGTTTCACCGATGTGGTGGCCACCATGAACCAAACCGCCGAGGGCTTGTCCGCGGTGAAGCCGGTGCTCGAGCTGGCAGCGGGCAAAGGCATCTCTATGCCCATAGTTACGCAGGTGGGTCAGGTTCTCGATGGTTCGAGAGATCCCCGCGAATTGGCCCCCCACTTCGCCACTGATTCGGACACTCCCGAGGGCGAATAGCAATGCTCACCACAGTGGGAACCAGCGCCCTGGTCGCCGAAAAGTTCGGCTCGGGCCGGACAGATGTTCTGGCCCTCCACGGCTGGGGGAGAAACGGTACGGATTTTGCTCGGATTCTTAGCTCCCACAACGGGCTCGCCCTGCACCTGCCGGGGTTTGGCCCAGCTTCCGAGCCCCCCACAGTCTGGTCCACTGCCGACTATGCGCAGGAAATTGCCCGCGCACTGGAGGGGATGGGGCCACTGGTGGTGGTGGGACACTCGTTTGGGGGTCGGATCGCGGTGCGACTGGCCGCTGCCCACCCTCACCTCGTGTCCCATCTGGTGCTCACCGGTGTTCCCCTGACGCGGGTGACGGGACCCTCGAAGCCGAAGCTTCGGTTCCAGATAGCCAAAGCTCTGCACCGAGTGAAAATCCTTCCCGACCAGGCAATGGAGTCTGCTCGCCAGAAATATGGCTCCCAGGACTACCGGAAGGCCTCCGGGGTGATGCGGGAGATCCTGGTTCGCGTGATCGCCGAGGATTACCTCGACGATGCCACTCGAGTGTCCTGCCCGGTGACGATGGTCTGGGGGGAGGGCGATAAGCCCGCACCACTGGGGGCGGCGCAACGCGCACTCGAGTTTTTCCCTCAGGCAACCCTCCGCGTTGTGTCCGGGGCAGAGCACCTTCTGGAGGGTACCCTCGAACAAGAGGTCGCATCGGCTGTGGCCGATGCCCTGCGCGACTAAAAGGACTGTGATGGCCACCGAGACCCTCATTCTTCTTGCCGCCATCACCTCAGGGCTTCTGACTGCGGCCCTGCAAAACCTCAAATGGCTTCGTGTGGCCCAACGAGTTCACTATTTGCCCCGGGAAGTTGCCCGGATGGAGCGACTCTGGTTTGACCGCAGACCCCTGGGCGCTCTGTGGTGGGGCCTTGCCGCGATCTTTGCCCTTCTTTCCGTTCAGGGAGCTGCGTGGCTGGGTATGCCCGAGCTTGCCTGGGCTGCGGTAATTGCTCCGCTGTTTATTCTCCCCACCCCGTGGAAGCTTCCCTTCCGGGGGGTGACCAGCCCGCTGTCGTGGACTCCACGAGCGGTCCGGGCCTATGCGGGAATACTTCTCGCACAGGTGCTGGTGGGTGTTCTGACGGTCTACCTCTTGGGCCCTGCCGGTGTGCTCATTCCGATTCTTTTCACCGCAAACCTGGCGGATTTGGCGCTCGGATTCCTCTGGTACCTGGAGCGAAACCTGTCAATGAAGTTTGTGCGCCAAGCCCAGAAGCGTTTGAAAAAAGTGAACCCCACCGTGGTGGCGATCACCGGGTCGTATGGCAAAACCTCCACCAAGGGCTATGTCGCCCACATTGTGGGGGGAGCGATTGGCACCATGGCCTCCCCGGCAAGCTTCAACAACCTGATGGGACTCTCGCGCACCATCAATGAACACCTGGTTGCTGGCACCAGCGTGTTTGTGGCGGAGATGGGGATGAACGCGGAGGGCCGGATTCGGGAGCTCACGAACTGGTTCCCCCCGGATATTGCCGCCATCACCGTGATCGGTGAAGCACACATGGAGCGCTTGGGTTCTCGGGAGGCAATCTTCCGAGCCAAATCAGAGATCACGGAGAAGGCTCCGATTGTGGTGTTGCCGGTGGACCAGAAAGAACTGCGAGCACTGGCCGACAAGTGTGAGCGGCAGGGCAAGCGTGTGGTGCGCGTCAGCGCCCAGGGTAAAAAAGCCGAGGTGATTGTGGACCCGGACCTCGGGACCATCACGTATGGCCCTGGTGCCACTCCTGTTCCCATGGACATGCCACCCTTTGGCCACGCTGTGAACATTGCCGTGGCACTCGGTATTGCGTGGCAGCTGGAGGTTCCCGCCGACCAGGCGCTCGCTCGACTTGCTCACCTCCCCGTCGCAGCCCACCGCGCAGAAGTCGCCACCCACGAGGACGGTGTTGCCATCATCGATGACACCTATAACTCAAACCCGCTGGGTGCGAAGCACGCCGTCGACTCGGCTGCCCGGCTCGCGAAAGAGAGAAAAGCGCCCTTGGTGGTGGTCACTCCCGGGATGGTGGAGCTCGGTCCTGTCCAATTTGAGCGCAACAGCCAGCTCGCCCAGTCCGTCATCAAAGCTGGGGGGACGTTGCTTATCGTCGGGCGGACCAACCGCAAAGCCCTCCTGAAAGGCGCCGGGGGAAAAGCCGAGGTCTTCGACACGCGAGGCGAGGCCGTCACCCACGCCCTCCGGGCTGCGGGTGACCAGGGCGTTATTCTCTATGAGAACGACCTACCCGATCATTACCCCTAAACCGGGGACTGCCAGCAGGCGAGGATAGTGGATGAGCCAGAGCACCTGGGCCGTAGTGTTTGGAGGCCCAAGCCCCGAGCACGAAATATCGATTCTCACGGGATTGCAGGCCGAGCGTGTGCTCTCCGACGGTGGCCACACTGTGCTGCCGATCTATCAGGCGGCAAACGGCGCGTGGTTTTTAGTCCCCGCCCACTCTGAAGCCAAAGATTTCCTGACCGGTGCACCTTCCGGGTCCAAAGAACTCGACATTGTGCTCTCGTCAACACCGGGGATTTATGCCAAGAAAGGCATGGGAAAGAAGCCCTTAGACATTGACGCAGCACTGCTGTGTTTCCACGGCGGTTTAGGCGAGGGTGGTGGCGCGGCTGCCCTGTTCAGCTTCTTAGAAATTCCCGCCACGGGCTCGAGCGTGTTTGCCGGGGCTGTGGGCATGGACAAACTTGCCTTTGGCGGACTGATGGCCCAGTCGGGTATTTCCACACTGCCTCGAGAAGCCGTTCTG
>JAQBZV010000082.1 GCA_027728145.1 Actinomycetota bacterium
AAGAGGGCGTCGAGTGCCTGGTCAAGTGTGTCCTCAAAGGCAATCTTCTCTCCGAAGGAGACCAAGATCTTTCGCAGCAACGGGTAGGAGGTGTCACCGGTTGATTGGACATAGACCGGCTGGACGTAGAGCAAACCGTTACCGACCGGCAAGGTCAGCAAGTTACCGGAGATGACCTCGGTTTGTCCCTGGCGCAGCAGGTTCAGTTGCTGACCGACGTTGGCGTCAGAGTCGAACTGAGCTTGAACCTGACCAGGTCCTGGAACCGTGGTCTGCTTGGGCAAACGCAGAAGCGTCAGCTTTCCATAGTCATCGCCGTAGTCCGAGTTCGCGGCGAGATAACCATAGAGAACGTTTCTCGAAGCTTCACCGGTGGCCCGGGGAATAAACGTCGAATACAGGGAGAACGCGGGGTTCTCAGTTCCTGGCACCTGCATCGTCAGGTAGTAGGCGGGTTGGAGCCTGGGAGCCGCGGGGTTCGAGATGGGGTCGTTGGGGGTAACCCACTCGTCTTCGCTGGAGTAGAAGGTTCCCGAGTCCGTCACGTGGTACGCGCCGAGGATGTTGCGCTGAACCTTGAACAGATCGGAGGGGTAGCGCACGTGATCTAGGAGCTGCTCCGTCATCTCAGACTGGGGCTTCAAACTCGTGGGGAACACGTTGTTCCAGGCGCTAAGCAATGGGTCTTCGGTGTCCCAGGCGTAGAGAACCACTTCACCCGAGTACGCATCCACTGTGGCCTTGACCGAGTTCCGCATGTAGTTCACGGTGTCAAATGCCAGCTGAGGTGCGGGGCTATAGGTATCGGCAATGGCTTCAGACACCTGCAGCTGAGTGGAGTAGGGGTAATCCGCACTGGTGGTGTAGCCATCCACAATCCACACGAGTCGCCCGTCGACTACCGCGGGGTACACATCGTTATCGAGGGTGAGGTAGGGAGCAACCTTGCCCACGCGAGTGGCGGGGTGGCGGTCATAGAGAATCTGGGACTCGTTCGTGATGGCATCGGAGAGGATGATCTGCTCCGACTGGAACTTCAGTGCGTACAGAAGTTGCTTGAAAAGGTTGTCAAGCTCCGGGCCACCATCGCCGCTGAAGGTGTAGACGGCGTTGTTCTCGTCCTCACCACCGGAGGGGAAGTCAAGCTCGAGCGGCGTGGAGCCTTCGGGCCCGCCGACAATCGAGTACTCCGGTGAGTTCTCACCAAAGTAGATGCGAGGCTCGTAATCGCCCAGGGCTGCAGAGACCGGAATACCGGACTCGATAAAGCGAGGCTGGCCGTCTTCGGTTCGCTGATTTCCATACGCTGCAACCAGGCCATAGCCGTGGGTGTAGACGATGGTGTTGTTGTACCAAGACTGGGAGTTCAAACCATCGAGGTTGATTTCTCGCATAGCCAGCACGGTGTCGGTGCGCTCTCCATTGACGTCGTAGCGTCCCACATCCAAGAACGTGGGGAAACGGTAGTACTGGCGGAACTGCTCGAGCTGAGCAAAGGCGTCAGAGACCAAAGCGGGGTCGATAATGCGAATGTTGGCGGTTGTTTCCGCATCTGCTCGCAGCGCACCAGCTGAGGTGTCCGTGGACGCTTCGTACTCGATTTCGACAATGTCGGAGACACCATAAGCGTCGCGAGTGGCGTCAATGTTGCGCTCGATGTACTCCGCTTCGAGGGTCCTCGCACTGGGGTCAACCTGGAAACGCTGAATCAGGCTCGGGTACCCAAGCCCCAGAACCAACCCAGAGACGATGTAGAGCGCTGTTCCCACAATGGCCAAGCGCCAGCGACCGATGATGGCGGTAATCAGGAACAACAGCGCCACAAGAATCGCGATACCGGCCATGATGGCACGGGCAGGAATTGTGGCATTAACCTCGGTAAACCCGGCACCAAATGCCAAGAATCCAGAGCTGGCGGAGACGAGTGCCTCGTACTGCTGCAGCCACAGGTTGACGCCCTGGACGGCGAAATACAGGACACCCAGGATGGAGAGGTGAACCCGCATGGTGCGGGAGATCCGCACCTCCCGACCGGTGATCAAAATGGCACCGTAGAGGAACCCGGTAGCCGCCGCACCTAGAGCGGAAAGCACCAGGATGGTGGAGACGTAGGAGACGACACTGGAGTACACCGGCAGTTCAAAAATGTAGAAGCCCACATCCAAGCCGAATTCGGGATCTACCGTGCCAAAGGGGGAACGGTTCATCCACAACAGGAACTGAGGCCACGTGTTCGCCGCACCCAAACCAGAAAACAGAGCAAGCAGGGCGGGGATTCCGAGCATCGCTACCCGGCGAATCGGGTCGATGATTTGGCGATAACGATCCAGCTCGTTGGAGAGCTTCGCGTAGACCGGGCGGAACCTAAAAGCCAGAGTGATGCTCAGCCACACCGGAATGAACATGGTGACAAACCCGATGAGGACCATCGCCACGGACCCACCCCAGGTGGTCAAGAGAACCTCGAGATACCCGGCCTGATCAAACCACAACACCTCGGTGTAGAGCGAGGCAAAGAGGAAGAATCCTCCGAGCACGGCGGCCAGAATGGCACCGGTGATGATGAGCGGAAGACGACGGCGGTTGAACAGTTCTGGAGCTGCTTGAGACACGAGTAAATCTTCTCCTTGGCGGGGTTAGAGCTTCAGTCTACAAAGAGACTCTCTGAGGGAATGCCTAAGAGCCCACACACCCGGCAACGGGAGTCCCCGCGTGGATGCTCTCCAATGCCTCCATGGCTTCCGCAAGAGTTGCTACGGGAATAACTTGAAGGCCGTCGGGAATATGGCCCACGAGATCCGGGCAATTATCGGCAGGGGCAAAAAACCAGGACGCGCCATCGTTGAGAGCACCGTGCATTTTGTGACGGATTCCGCCAATGGGGCCAACCGATCCCTGGGCGTCAATGGTTCCCGTTCCGGCAAAAACCTTCCCCTGCGTAATATCCGCCGGGGACAGCTTTTCCACGATTCCCAGCGCAAACATCAACCCCGCACTGGGTCCCCCCACGTTCTCGAGAGCGATATCCACATCGATGGGAAAATCGTAGGTTCCCGACACCAAAATGCCCACCATCGGAACTCGTTCCTGGCCCTCCGACATGCGAGGGAGTAGTGACACGTCGATCTCGGAGCCCTCCCGCTCCACGCCCAGGGTCATGGGGGACACGACTCCCGAGTCGGCAATAATTTCGCGCAGCCCACTGACCGTGTCAACAGCCATCCCATTGGCGGACAGTATGACGTCACCGGGGAGCAGCACTCCCTCACTGGGTCCACCCTCGATTGCTTGGGACACGACCATCCGACTCGTGTATGCGACACCCAGGTAGTCCAGCGCCGCGGCTACTGCCTCCTGCTGCGAGTTTTCCATCTCGATAGCTGCTGCCTCACGGTTTTGCTCAAAAGAGATCCCCGGCGGGTAGGCAACATCGACTGGAATCACGGTTCGGGTGGGATCAAACCAGCCCTGCATAACGTCAATCCACCCGGGCAAACTCTCCGGGTTGCCCGACCGTGTCACCGTTGTGAGAAGAAAAGAACCGGTCGACTCGAAGGTTTCTTCACCGGAGATGAGGATGAGTTCCATGTCCTCCTCCCCCACGCTGACCGAGCCGAGAGTGTCATAGGTGGGCCCAGGGTTGTCGATCACGTAGGGGGCGGGAAAGAACGACAAACCGATGATGATGGCCGCCGTGAAGGCGAGCATCAGCCACCCTGCAACGCGGGAGCGTCGCTGAACCTGATCCGAAGGATCTCCGGCTTCATAAATGGCCACGCATAACTCCCAGATTGACTAACCGAGTCAGCATAGCCACGGAAGCCGGGAACAAGCCGTTAGCGAAATCACCCTGCACCGCCAGCTCACCCTTGTAGCGTGGGGGCATGTCCGAGGACTCTGGCGACGACCCCCGTTTTGGTGACGAAGAGTGGATGAAGGACGCCTTCCGACGGTTCCTCAGCGGCGACGAATCCTTCAACCCCGAAGAACTCATGAAGGCCGCCGGGGTCAATGTCTCTGCTGACGAGCTCAAGCAGATGATGATGCAACTGGGAACATCGTTCGCCCCCGGAGGCGGACTCAAACCACAGGCTTCTCGCGACCACGCCGTCACCGTGGCGAAAGAGGGCCAACACGCTCTGGACCCAGCAACCAGCGAATCCCTCAGACAGGCTGCGGGGATCGCCAGCCTCTGGTTGACCGACGTCACCAGCATTTCCGACCTCCCAGAAACCCCAGTGGTGGGAACACGCGCCGACTGGGCGCGCGTCACCCTGCCGGTCTGGGAGGAAATTGCCGACCCGGTGGCAACGGCCATCCCCCGAGCGATATCCCAGATGATGGCAAGCCAAGCCCCCGAGGACATGCAGGGCCTGATTGGCGGGATGAGTGGCCCGATGGAGCAGGTCTCTAAGAGTCTCTTCACTATGCAACTCGCCGGCGCCGTGGGAAAACTCTCGGGCGAGGTGCTCTCCGGAGGTGACATCGGTATCCCCCTGGTGAGTGGCACTAGTGAGCACGACGTGAAAGCCTTCCTCCTGGCCCAAAACATGCGCGAATTCTCCCGGGATCTCGATGTCCCCCAAGAAGAAGCCGACATTTATCTGGCCACGCGAGAGATCGCGCACGCCCGACTTTTCCGCCATGCCAAATGGCTACGACTTCACATCATGAGTGCCATTCGGGACTTTGCGGGGGGCATCAGCATTGATCTGTCCCGGGTCATGGAGCTCGCCGAAGAT
>JAQBZV010000083.1 GCA_027728145.1 Actinomycetota bacterium
TCTGATGGGAAGAACCCGGTTCTTTGGCTCTGGCCACCCCCTCAGTGGACTGGATCCTCGTGCCTTGGGAGCTGTGTATCGTGGGCGGGCCCGGTTCCGCGATCCCGTTGATGTTGACGCCACCGCACGCAAAAAGAGCGCCCGCGAGGTCAAGCGCCGCCAGACCATCGCTGAGCGTAAAGCAGCTGAAGAAGCCGCAGCGGAAAGGAAGAGCTGATGTCTCGATTGACGACCTTTGGTAACGCTCTCTACACCGGGGAGAAGTCCTTCGACTTCGTGGGTAATCGAGTGCGGTGGTACGTCATTGGGGCGTCCATCGTCGTGTTGGCTATTGTGCTCACCATCCTGAGGGGCGGATTCACCTTTGGTATCGAGTTTCGTGGAGGCTCGGAGTTCCGGGTGTCGGCGCCAGCTGCTTTGTCCGAGCAGATTGCCATCGACACCGTAACGTCAGTGGCAGGAGTGAGCTCGAACCCCCGAGTTTCTATTGTCGGAGGCGACTCCGTGAGGGTGCAGACCGAGCAGCTGACCGACCAACAAACCACTGACCTTAGAGGAGATCTCGCCGAGGCATACGCGGTGGATGTCGAGCAGGTCACGGCGTCCTTCATTGGCGCCACGTGGGGCCAAGACATCACTCGGCAGGCCCTCATTGGGCTCTTCGTTTTCTTAGTGCTGGTGTCGCTGGTGATGGCCCTGTATTTCCGAACGTGGAAAATGTCGGTTGCAGCCCTCACCGCACTGGCGCACGACCTTATTCTGACCGCCGGAGTCTACGGAGTGCTCGGCTACGAGATCACTCCAGCCGCGGTGATCGGACTGCTCACGATTTTGGGCTACTCCCTCTATGACACAGTGGTGGTCTTCGACAAGGTCAGGGAAAACACCTCACAGGACGGGGAGGAGAGCCGGCGAACCTTCGCTGAATCGGTCAACCTGGCCGTGAACCAGACCCTCGTGCGCTCCATCAACACCTCCGTCGTCGCGGTTCTCCCGGTGGGGTCAATTCTCTTTATTGGATCAGTCTTGTTGGGCGCAGGAACTCTGCGCGACATCGCGCTGGCTCTCTTTATCGGGATGCTTGCGGGAACTTATTCGAGCGTTTTTATCGCGGCTCCGTTGTATGTGCACCTGCGGGAAAACGAACCTGAAAATAAGAAGCAGGGTCGCCGAGTGAGAGAAGCAAGGCCCGCGTCGGGCGCAGTGCGCTAGGAGCAGGCCGTTTCACACCCATTCCTCGTACACTGAACGTGGTGAAGGGGGTGTGACGTGACAGAAGTTCAGAGTTCTTCTCCCTCAAGCTTGCGCGCTCTGCTTCCCCGGCTGTTTTCGAAAGCTCCCACCGACAACGCCCTTGAGACGCTATTCAAGACCGTGCGAAAGCACCACCCCAAAGCTGATGTGAACCTCCTGGAGCGCGCCTACCGCGTTGCGGAAAAGGCACACGTGGGTCAAACGCGCCACAGTGGCGAGCCCTACATCACCCACCCACTGGCAGTTGCCCAGATTCTGGCCGAGCTGGGAATTGGCCCCATCACCATCGCCGCCGCGCTTCTGCACGACACGGTGGAGGACACCACCTATTCGTTAGACCAAGTCAAGGCTGACTTTGGCGATGAAATCGGCATGCTTGTCGATGGCGTCACAAAGCTCGACAAGGTGAAATACGGAGAGAGCGCGCAGGCTGAGACAGTTCGCAAGATGATTGTGGCGATGTCCAAGGACATTAGGGTTCTCGTCATTAAGTTGGCCGACCGGTTGCACAACGCACGAACCTGGGGTTTTGTGTCACCCGAGTCCGCGCAGAAAAAGGCTCAAGAGACTCTCGATATCTACACGCCACTGGCTCACCGACTGGGTATCCAGACGGTCAAGTGGGAGCTGGAGGATCTTTCGTTTGCGGTTTTGCACCCCAAGATTTACATGGAGATCGAGTCACTGGTGAAGACTCGGTCCCCCGAGCGAGAAGTGTTCGTCGACTCTGTCATCGATACCGTCAAAGAGGATTTACGCAAAGCGAAAATCAAAGCTGACGTGGGTGGACGACCCAAACAGTACTTCTCGATTTACCAAAAAATGGTTAATCGCGGGAGGGACTTCACCGACATTCACGACCTGACCGGGATTCGCATTCTGGTCAGCTCTATTCGCGACTGCTACGCGGCACTCGGTGCCGTCCACGCCCGATGGAACCCGCTTCCTGGCCGCTTCAAGGACTACATTGCGACGCCCAAGTTCAACCTGTATCAGTCGCTCCACACCACCGTCTACGGGCCTGAGGGGCGGGCTGTCGAAATTCAGATCCGGACGACAGATATGCATCAAAGGGCAGAGTTTGGTGTGGCTGCGCACTGGAAATACAAAGAACGGATGGCCTCGCAAGGCAAGGATGTGGAGCGAGCCTCCCACGACACAGATATGGCATGGCTCGCACATCTCTCCGACTGGCAGGCTGAAACGACGGATCCTGCTGAGTTTCTGGAAACCCTTCGCTATGAGATCGGCGCCAAAGAGCTGTATGTGTTTACGCCGCAGGGGAAGGTCATTGGCCTCCCCAAGGGTGCAACCCCGGTGGACTTCGCATATGCGGTCCACACGGAGGTGGGGCACCGAACGATGGGTGCGAAGGTCAATCAACGCCTGGTCCCCCTTGATACCGAGCTCACTAGCGGAGACTCGGTTGAGATTTTCACCTCCAAGAATCCTGACGCCGGACCCAGTCAAGACTGGATGAATTTCGTTACCTCTCAACGCGCTCGGAGCAAGATCCGACAATGGTTCACCAAGGAGCGCCGCGAGGAGGCGGTGGAGCAGGGCAAGGACGCTATTGCCCGCGCTATGCGCAAGCAGAATCTACCCCTGCAGAAGCTGATGAACCAGGAGTCGGTTGCCGAGGTCGCGGCCCAACTCAATTACCCCGATGTGGAGGCCCTCTACGCGGCTGTCGGGGAGGGACACGTGTCGACACAGTCCGTAATCGAGAAGATTCTCGGAATAGTTCAGGCCGATGATGACAGCGATGAAGATCTTTTTGCCACGGCCACTCGGTCTCGCGCTCCCCGCAGGGTCAGCGAGTCCGGGGTTCTCGTTCGTGGCGCCCCAGACATTCTGGTCAAACTAGCCCGATGCTGCACCCCGGTGCCCGGCGATCCCATCGTGGGGTTTGTCACGCGTGGCACCGGCGTGAGTGTTCACCGGGAAGATTGCAGCAACATTTCTGCCCTGAGGGAAGAACCAGACCGGATGATTCAAGTGGAGTGGGCGCCGACTAAGGGCAGCGTGTTCCTCGTGCACGTTCAGATTGAGGCCTTGGACCGGCCCGGGCTTCTCTCCGATGTCACCCGGGTACTCTCTGAGCACCACGTCAACATTCTCTCGGCCACCGTCAACACCAGTGATAACCACCTGGCTATTTCCCGGTTTGTCTTTGAAATGGGCGAGGTGACGCACCTGGATCGTGTCCTCAATGCGGTGCGGCGTATTGAAGCGGTCTACGACGTTTATCGTGTGATGTCGGGGTAGGTTTCCTGCAACGTGAGCACCCGCTCGAGCATGAGATTTGCGCGCTCCCGCTGACGCGCAGACATCCGCAATAAGCCACTTGCAGGAACGTGGGCGGCTTCCTGGCGGAGGAAAAAGATTTGAGTCGCTGCTCGGTCAATGTCCTGGGAGTGGGCGAGTAGTTCGGCCTCGGTGCTACTGGTGTCCAACAGGTGGTACCCGGCGATGGTGGCGATCTGGTGCGCCGGTGTCCGAAGCTCGCGGGCTCTCCATAGCTCCCGCTCTAGGGGGGAAATTGCTGGCTGGCTAGGGCGCAGTACCGCGAAGGGCAGGGGTGAGCCCATCCCGGTCCAGATCCAGCCCGCGGTGTGACTGGTCGCAGTGGCCCACGCAGGAGTGTTTGCGGCGATCAATCCGGCGCGTTCGATGCGTGTCGGGTAGTAGGGGCGGGGCCAGTAGAGACCATCGAGGGAGAGTGCCTCACCGTCGACAATCGCGCTGTGTTCCGGGGGTGTGTGCATGCCCGGAGTATGGACTACTTCTTCGCCTGAGGTGGCGAATCTGGGGAAGGTGTGGAGAACTAGCCCTCAACCACGGCGAGCCACGCCTTTTTGGTTTCCAACTCAGCTTCCAGCTCAGACTTCTCTGCGCCAGACACCTGCCCAATCCTCGCTTCAAGGTCGGCGATGGCGTCCACGAGCTGCTCCGCCATGGAGGAGGAACGGGCCTTCTTTTCAGGGTCGTTTTTCGACCAGAACTCTTGATCCAGGGTTCGAACGTGGGTATCGAACTTCTTGACTGACTGGTCGATACTCCGCATGTCTTTCTTGGGAACAGGACCGATGGCGGAGAACTTTTCGTGGAACAACCTCAGCCTTGTTGTTGCCACGTCACGGTCCGTCAGAGTCAGAATGTCCCCAAAATCGCTGATGAGTGAAAGCTTGAGTTCGAGGTTGCCAGCATTCGCTTTGTCCTCTTGAGCGTCCTGTTCTGCCTTTTGCTGATACAGGACATCACCAGCTGCTTTGAACTTTGCCCAGAGGGCGTCCTCCACGCTTCTCTGCGCCCGGGGTGCGGCTTTCCACTGTGTCAACAATTTCTGGTAGGCGGCTATGCCGCTGGATCCCTGGGGGGCAAGGGCCTCCGCCTGCTCAATCAGGGCCTTCTTGACATTCTTCGATTCCTTGGTCTTCGCCTCTAACTCCTGGAAATGGCTTCGACGGGCCTTTTCGAGG